>NZ_JAGIQB010000072.1:0-21217 GCF_017815025.1 Cupriavidus phytohabitans | reverse complement strand
GCGCACCACGTCACCCACTGCGGTAAACGACGCTGCCTCGACGGTGGCACCGGGCGGGACAGTCATATCGCAACGTTCGCCTTGGGCCAGGCGACATTGCGCATATGGCAACGTCGAACAGTTTCGGATTTCCTCACCCTACTAGTTTCGGATTGCGCGCATTTCTTCGTCCGCAAAGCCAACTCTGACACGGCATATCCGTAACTGTTGAGTCATACATCGCGCGGCTTTGTTGCACCGCGATTTTGCGGGAACCCACGCAAAACTTTTTCCGCTTCTTCAATCTAGACCTGCATGCAGCCTTTGCAAGGGTTAAATCGAGCAGCGGACCGAGTCGCACATGGCCCCTTTCGCCGCCGCTCCTCCTGGCTGCCCGCTTACACGAGCACGTAGACGCCGACGCGATGCATTTGGCCGCTCTCGACGCGAACCGTTTGCCAGTGCGTTTCAATCTTGAAGCCCTGCTGCACCAGGTCGAACTTGCGCGCAGGCGGGCAATAGATGTCCAGGAACTTGCGGCACTCATACGTTGACACTGCCTGGAGTTCCTTGAGCGCAATTGCCAAGCGCTGGGTCTGCGTCGTGTGGTGATTGCCGCGGGCCAGCTTGGCGATTTCAGCGAGGCGACCGTCGCGCGAAGCCGTCTTGAGTGCGGTCGTCGGATAGGTATGGCTAGCGTCGTCGTAGGAAGGAAACAGTTCGAAATTCATGAGGGCAGCCGCTTTTTACGCGGTGAAGTTATGACCCCTCAATCTTCTCGTTTCCGCCGACAAGAGTATAAGTCGGCACTTTTCGAGAAACCTCGCTTTGGCTTCCGGACGCCAAATCGCTCATTTTCGCGTTTTGGCATCTTGACTCAGCCCTCGGGATGCTGGTAGTCGAAGTCCGCCAAGATGGACTGAAGCCCCTGAACCAGACTGGCGCCCAACTCGCGGTCGGCCATCCCGTTCAGTGCGGCTAGCGCGTCGCCGATTCGCTGTGCGTCGGTTCGTACGTCCTCTGCTACTCCGCCAACCTTACGCTGTGCCCGTGTCAGAGCGGCGGCCGTGGCAGTAGCCGCTTTACCGCTGGCCAGCGTTCTCTTCTTCGCCTGCTCCGCAATTTTGCCCAGGCGCTCGTCCGTCAGTTCTAGACGCACTATGCGGACGTCAGTCTCTTGCCAACGCATGGCGACGATTTCGCCGATTGCCTCGATGTGGAAGCACTCGAAATGGCCGTAGAAGGCTTCCGCTACAGTCCAAATAAACTGTCTGCGTTCAGGATTTCCTTTGCGGGTGCGGACAGGAACGTTTTCAGGTGGGAAAAAAACACGTAGCTGGTCGAGGGCAGCCCGAAACTCCGGCTGCGCGACAGTGCTGCTCAACGCCGCAACGCCTTCCACTTCGTCATCCAGTTTCCTTGCGGCCGCCCGAATCCTGCCCGCCTTTGGCCTCGACACGGGCAATGGTGCGGGCATAGAGTCGTCAAGGCTAAGGAAGCAGCCCACCACCATTGCCACATAGCTAGCTTGGGCAACGTGAGCGGGAAGCCCTTGCAGGTTATCGAGGTGGCGGCGGGCGCCCGGCTGACGCATCAGTGCTCGGCACCAAGAGTCCTGCAGGCGGTCTTTAGGCTGAAGAGCCGCAACTCGCGTGACCTCAGCGAGAAGACGCGTTGTTTCGAGAAGCTGCTCCATCGAATCTAGCCAATTGTGGGCAAGCGGCAATTATATCTGCGCATACCGTCGGCCTCACCCAAGGGTGGAGATAGACGGAATCGTATCGCTAGCTTCCGTGCTCGGCTTAAGTCGAATCGACGTCGGGGATAGCACTTCCGCGTCCATCGATGTCATCTCAGGCAGCGTCTGAAAGCGCTGGCGGAGAGCCGGCCCACCGAAGACGCGCGGAGAGCGATTTGAATTGGCGCTGCGATTAATCGTACCCAACAGTGGCTCTGGCTCCTCCCCGAAGAAAATCTCCACGGTGTCACCGTCCGCTCCAAGCAAGGGGGATGACGCGATGCCGCTATTGAAGAAACCTGTTCTCCGGTAGGTGGGCTGAAGCTTGAACTCGAACGTCCCTTCCGGCTCAGCAATGTCGGGCTGTGCCATTTCAACATCACCTTCCTCCTCATCAGCCTTCTCATCCACTTTTCCTGAATCGCCAATGTCTCGACCGCGCTCTCGTTTGCGATGGCTTGCGGTCATATTCCACTCGGGATTCAATGTCCGGATGATGCTGTCTTCCAGGCCAGCGGCGAGGTTCAGATGGAACGGCCCGTAGTGCATCAGGCCGTTGTCTGGAAGTGCGAAAACTTCGACGGCCGCACCGGCAGCTACCATGTCGTGAATGAGTTGGCGGACCCGGTAGTTTGTCCTCGCTGATTGGCTAGGAGAGGCATACCCAGCCATTCGCGACCGAAGCATCTGCGTCGACTTGCCAACGTACTTGACCACTCCATCGCAAACAAACGCATACAGCACGTTCCGCTGAGAGCCATGCTGCCGAATAGCGATGCGCAAGCGGCCGTCGTCAAGCAGCCAATGGCCAGCAACCTGAAATCCAATGCCCAGAAGTCTGTTCATGCCTGCAGTCCCTGAAGGTTCGACTGGTCAGTGTAGCGGCCGGTGCGGTCGTCGCGCCGGCAGCGCAGCGTAAGAGGCCGATGCCTTAAAAGTGTCAATCAACATTGCGCAAGCAACTCAATCTTCGAGAGTCCGCCGGAGCTTGCTGACACGCTGGCGTGGTCGCTTATGCCGGGTACGCACTAGCGGATGCACGCCAGTAGGAGCAATGGTATCCAGACAGTCTTCCAGCCCCAAGGTACGAAGCACGCAGATGAGGGTATGGAGCGACGAGCCGTTGCCCATTTCTAGGTTCCGGAGGGTTCGTACGCTGATGCCCGAACGTTCTGCCACGGTCGCCTGGTCTAGCCCGCAGCAATTGACGCGATAAGCCCGGAGCCGGGTTCCTAGCTCGATTTCCATCGCAACTGGACTTTGCCTCCCAGCAGCGTGGCTAAGTTGCTGCATCACATCCCCCCAACCGCCGCCCACGGCCCGCCATAACCGGCAACATTCTGCCTTTTAAGTTGGTAAATGACACATTACCGGCAGATTTTTGCCGGTTGTAACGTCCCCGGCCTCACCGGCAGTTGCAGGGAGTAGCCGAAAAGTTATTCCATATTTAGTGATTAATGCGAACTTTCCCACTAAATGTAGTATGCTGTGACGTCCGTGCCACCACCGCATGTTATACATATGCACCCGTTCCTTAGTGTTGGGCTCATCGCGGCTGCCGTGGCTTGGCTGTGCTCTGACGATAAGGATTCCAAGATGCCTGCAGTGCAAACGCAGTTTGAAGACTTTCATGCGAGCATCAAGCTCGCTGAAGACGATGAGAAGGCCAAACTCCGGGACAAGCGCGATACGCTAGTCAAGGCGCTAAAGGCGAACCTTGAGGACGACGTTCCGTCCTTCGAGTCCTTCAATCAAGGCAGCTATTCGATGCACACCGGCGTCATGCCTTTGGATGGCAACTACGACATCGATGTCGGCCTCATTTTCGATTGTCAGCGCGACAAGTATCCAGACCCGGTAGTGCTGAAGAGGAAGGTTCGGGATGCGCTCAACTCGAACGGCCGTACGGTAGCTATTCGGCGTCCTTGCGTGACTGTCAACTACGTACGCGACGGTAAGACGGATTACCATGTTGACCTCGCCATCTATGCTAAACGCGATGACGACCTGCTTGACCTTGCCAAAGGCAAGGAAAACTCAACGGACGAATTCAAAGTCTGGGACGCTTCTGACCCCAAGAAGCTGACCACAGTCATCTGCGAAGCGTTCAAGGATTCGGACGAGCTGGCTCAGTATCGCCGCTGTATCCGCTACATCAAACGCTGGCGCAATGTCCAGTTCCGTAACGGAGGGGCACCTCTGAGCATCGCGCTCACGGTGGCCGCAAAGGAATGGTTTAGCCCACGATTTGCGATTTCGGGAAAACCAACTGACTTGCTTGCTCTTCTTGATTGGGTCAAGGCGATATTGGCGCGCTTTGAAATGCACCACACGGAAGACGACGGCTGGCATGAACGATTGAAGGTCACTTTGCCGGTGACGCCGTACAGCGACCTGATGGCGTGGATGACCAAAGGTCAGATGGCCACCTTCAAGGAAAAGCTCGAAGGGCTGCGCGACACACTCAATGATGCCTATGACGAGGACTTGCCGGAGGATGCTTGCAAGCTGCTGAACAAGCAGTTTGGTGATGACTTCAAGATTCCGGAAAAGGCGGCAACCGCCAAAGCAGTTGCCGCGCCCGTCATCAGCACGGGAAGCTCTGCGTGAGGGATGTCACACAGCCTCCAACGAACAGCCTGGACGACTGTTACCGGGCTGTCACAGCGCAATGTGCTGAGCGCGGGCTCTCGCTCGTCAGGCTCGCCGACGCGGAGGATGAATACATCGGCGTCAAGCTGCAGGGCGCCACTCGCACATGGGACCTCTACGTCGACTGCAACGAGACTGCGCTAAAGCTACCCCATCTTTCCCTGGGCGGCCCTCGGGGGCTGCTGGCGCATGTCGGCTACGGTGGAGCGGTTTGTGTCACTGACAATCAAGGCTTATCGCTTGACCCAGACCGCCATGCTGACATTGTCGCCTACACGGTCTTGGCCGGATATGACTTGCTCGAGAAATCCGCGGCCGATGCAGTCACCGGCGGGGCAGAGTTCTTCAACGAACTGGAGGGCTACTGGGGTGGACTGCCGACATGTCGGACTGGCCGCGCTGTCTTCGAAGTCGACGGGCGCGACCGGCTTCTCACTGCATATGTGGATTCCAAGCAGAAGCCGCCTAAGTGGTATATCACCGAGCGTAGCAAACCTGTTCCTTCAGAGTTGCGCGCGAAAGAGCTAGCCACTAGGCGAGCACTTTATCTGCATCTGGATGAACTCCCGTTGCCACCGACACATCCTGACAAGTTGGGGGCGACCTTTATCGAAGCGGTCTGCGCCAAGCTTTCAGCGCCGCAACTCGAATTGTGGACTGAGCTGTTCGGGCAATCGAGGAGCGGACCGAAACGTCTTGTGTTGCTAATCTCCGTGCCGAGAGCCGCCGGCGGTCGTTCTCTCATCGGCGCGGTATTCGGCGCCAACCGCGGCGTCGTAGACCCTACAGTCGAAATCATTCCGATTGTTTTGAGACGCCACTCGCCAACGTACATGCGTGAGCGTGGTGGAGCGTCATTGGAACTGATGGACAAGCACTTGGTGGTATTGGGTTGCGGAGCTGTCGGCTCTGTCGTTGCAGACGCTTTGGCTGCTGCCGGCATTGGTAGGCTTACGTTGGTGGACTCGGACAATTTCTCTGAAGACAACGTCTTTCGCCATATTCTGGACCCGGTTTGGATTGACCTTCCCAAAGTTCGTGGGTTGCGTGCTCAGTTTGAACGACGGTATCCCGGCGTCAAGGTGACCGCGGTAGCGCAAACAGCGCAGGAGTGGCTCAAGAATGCCACCTTGGCCGACTTTCATGGAATCGTAATCGCCTTCGGAGCGCCTACCCTTGAGCGGTCTTTCTCTCGATACTTTCGAGGCAAAGCGAAGCGGCTCCCTGTGGTCTTCACCTGGCTAGAGGCACTGGACCTTGGTGGCCATTCGGTACTGACTTGGAGCGATGGGGAAGGATGTCTTGATTGCCTGTATCGCGATGATGAAGGGCAGCCAGTGTTACACCCGAGAACCTCATTTCTCGAGCCAGACCAGCATGTATCCCGCAACCTCACTGGATGCGCGAGCACCTTCGTCCCGTATGGAGCGCTACAAGCTCGCAAGTCTGGGCTCCTGGCAGCGGAACACATCCTTAGTGCGCTCACAAGTAAGGTGTCGCCAGCGTACCGGTTCTGGGTCGGTGATGGCGTTGCCGCGGCAGAAGCAGGGCTACGCACGACTAACTGGTGGCTGACTGCGAAGCACACTTCGCAAACGGAAGCGTCGTTTCGCGCCTTCGGTCGGCCCTGCAAACGATGTCGGGGTTCGACTTGAGGCTTGTATTTCGCGTCACGTCGCGGCAGCGGCTCATCGTAGTGGAGCATGCAGTTGAGCAAATGAATGCCTTCGCCCAGCATAGATGCTGGCATAGGGAGGCAGGCGGCGTGCTACTTGGACGCTTCTTGCTCGATTCAGCAGATGTGGTAGTCGATGAAGTTACTACCCCGCAGGGGTCAGACCGTCGCAGCAGGTTCGGCTTCTTCCGTTCGAAGAAGCACGAAGCGCTCGCTCGTGAACGCTGGCAAGGCCAAAAGAACACTCTGGCCTACCTTGGTTTGTGGCATACGCATCCGGAAGAGGACCCAACGCCGAGCAGCGTTGACCGAGCGGATTGGCAGCAGGCCGTATCGCGCGATACGTTCGAAGGTGACTATTTGTTTTTTCCCATCGTGGGAACGCAACGAATTCGGGTGTGGTGCCTGAGCCGTGGTGGCTCGTTTCGCGAACTGAAAGAGGAAGTGAAAAATGGCTAGAACGCAAGAGCGTGCCTACATTCCGATGGATGCCCGTCGGGACCTATGGATTGCTGCGGGCGGTCGGTGTGAATTCAGGGGGTGTTGCAAGCCTATCGATAGGGACTTTCTGACAAAAGCGAAGTGCATCGTCGGTGAGTACGCACATATTATTGCAGATAGCCCTGCCGGAGCCCGTGGGGTTCCAGGTGAGTCCGAACGGCTCGCCAAGGACCCGAGCAATCTGATGCTCGCTTGCTTTGACTGCCATAACCGTATCGACCGCCACGGTCAGAATAACGAATATACCGCCGAGCAGCTACGGGCGATGAAGCGTGACCATGAGGCTCGCATGGAACTCATCTACTCCGCGACAGGAGTGAAGGACAGCTTGCCTATTCTCATGTCCTTTCCTGTGGGTGCGCACGTGCCGGTCATCGAACTCAAGCAAGTTCACCACGCCATGCTGGAGAACAGCCGCTACACGCGCTTCCCTTTCACCAATGCCATTCACATTGATAGGAGTGACTTCGACGTCCTCGATGACTCGCCAGAGTTCTGGCCGCGTGCCGAGCGTGTTGTGGCCGATATGTACGACAGGCAAATTTATCCCGCAATCACGGCAAGAAATGGGGCTACACATCTAACTATTGCCGCGTTTGCACCCATACCGATGCTCATGAAACTCGGCGCGCTATTGGGTGACAAGACCGAGGCCACAGTGCTCGACCTACCGAGTGAGCGATGGTTGTGGGACAAGCGGCCAGATTGTCCGGCTCCGCAGTTCTGCTATGAAGTGCCTGCCACTTTGCCTGTGGAAGTGGCCGCTGTGATAAGCATATCGAATCGAGCGGTGCGGCCTGAAATGGCTAATGTCGTGGAATTCCAGGCCATCGAGCCCAACCGAGGAATCATCAGGACCGAAGACCACGTGCAGGCCTTTCGGCGGGAGTTCAACGCATTCTTGATGCAGCTTGTTCGCGCCGGTGTACGGATTCTCCATCTCCACCCCGCGACGCCGCTGAGCGCAAGCGTGGAGATTGGTCGCATGCTGTTGCCAAAGACGTTTGAAGAGGTCCCCGTTTGGGAGTGGTTGACGTCGGCCTGGAAGCACGCCGTCAGACTGAAGTAGGCATGGCGTCTGAATACAGCCATCTCATTTCGGTCGCTCACCGCCGAGAGCGCGAGGAAGCAGCGACGGGGGTGCGCTTGCCCTCGTCGCGCCACGTAGCGGCGCGATGTGCATCGACACAGAGATGTGGTGTGAAATCTCGGGTATGCAGCACGAATACCCGCTGGAACGTTTTTCAGCCTCGAACCTTGCTGTTCGGACTTCCCCGACCGCTCGTGGCTGCTTTGTGTCACTGAATTGGGAAGGTCGAGTGTCGTCCAACCTATTCAACATGCTTGGGTCTGGCGGCACTTTACAAATTGCGAATTTCCTGCCAGGTATCGAAGACGTGGGCTTCATGGAAGTTGCGATGGACTGGTGGCTGATTTACCGGGATGAGAAGGAAATGCTGGCCTTGCTGGCGGGTCTTCCAGATACAGCCATCGCTGCAGTCCGTCAATATCGGGACCCGGACAACAACATCACGTTCTTGGAGGTCCAGCGTCAGTAATGTCGGGCCAGGAATGCTGCTTTCAGAGCAGGGCGAGACAAGCCAAAGAGCTCGGACTGCCTGCTGCATGCAGGCCAGAACCGCTGGAAGATGTCGAGTGAAGTCGTCGAACATGCGTCTGTCGACTAGTACCTCGCGCGTGAACATTGAGTCGGCGGGGGCGGTCGCATGGACTTCTGCCAGCGCGGCGCTGCTTGAACCTGCCATACGTAACTCATGAAGCGTGTCGGATGCCCGGTCCAGAGATGCTTAAGCGGCACCCACCGAAAGGCACGACCGACTTCGGCGGGGTCCGGAGCGCCGTACTCCTTGCTCAGCACGCGAACTTGCTGCAATGCTGACCTAATCTGCCACCAGACCTGGGTTCCCTTGAAGGCGTAACCAGCAGCTTCTCACCGACCAGATGCGCGAGTTTGCTCAGGACTTCCGACGACTTGTGAACGAGGAGCAGAACAAGTCCAAGTAATCTATGGACGAAGCTTGTCTTGAGAATACTCGGCGAGGCCGCTCACAGCCCTAGCTTTGTCGGGCGATGCGCACCACCGCCTAAAAGTGGGGGGTGAGCATAGGGCAAGTCCAGGTAATCTACCGGTTAATATTCCCCGCTTGCAGGCTCCACATGGAGGCCGCGCGGACACAAGAAAAGTGGGGAGTATATGGAACTGCTGGTTGTACTGTTAATTGCTGGCCTTCTGTTTTTAGCTTGGCATGGCAAAAAGCTGGAGACGTCTGTTAAGCAGGAAAAGGCTGCACATGAAGATGTGAGCCGTCGTTTTGATGAGTTGCGCCTCGCGAAGGAGCAGCTCGATTCGCAAAACTTACGGGTCATCAACCGGCTTACTGAGCGCGCGGAATCAGCTGAACGCGAACGAGACTCACTAGTGGCATTCTCTCACGTGCGAGACACGGCAGCAGAAGCCGAGCGTCTCATCGCTGAAGCAGCAGCCAAGGTCTCAGCGGCGAACCAGGAAGCAACCGCGGCGATAGAAATGGCGAAGCTCGAGGCCTCACGTCTGTTGGCGGAGGCGAACTCCGATGCGAAGTCCAAGCGTGTTCAGTCCGAGCAAGTGCTGGCCAGAGCAAGCACTCAAGCCGCCAGAGTCATTGATGACGCTCAGAAGCGTGCGCAAGAGGTGGCTGGCGATGCGATGCGGGCAGTCCAAGAAGCGGACAAGCTGGAAGCCATCAGCATTGCGATGCGCAACGTCATCGAGGGATACGGCGACCAGTACATGATTCCAAGCCACAGTCTCCTTGACGAGCTCGCCGAGGAGTACTCTTACACAGAGGCGGGTAAGCAGCTGAAGGTGGTTCGCGAGTACTCGAAGGTTATGGTTGCGCAGGGCCGCGCTGCGGCCTGCGACTATGTCGAAAACAACCGCCGAGTCACTGCTATCCGGTTTGTAGTGGACGCATTCAATGGCAAAGTCGATTCCATCCTTTCCCGAGTGAAGGTCGACAACTTTGGCATCTTACAACAGGAAATCAAGGATGCAGCTGCTCTTGTGGACCATAACGGCACGGCGTTTCGCAATGCGCGAATCCTGAAGGAGTACATCGACGCTCGCATTGACGAGCTCGTGTGGGCCGTCCGAGCGATAGAGCTCCGAGAGAAGGAGAAGGACGAGCAGCGTCGTATTCGCGAACAGATGCGCGAAGAGGAGCGTGCTCGCCGGGAGTACGAACGTGCCATTCGAGATGCCGAGAAAGAGGAGGCGCTGCTGCGCAAAGCAATGGAGAAGGCCCAACAGCAGGTCGCTCGCGCTTCCGAAGAACAGCGCGCCCAGTTTGAGCAGCAGTTGGCAGAACTCGCGCAGAAGCTGCAGTTCGCAGAAGACAAGAACCAGCGCGCTCTATCGATGGCGCAACAGACCAAGGCCGGCCACGTGTACGTCATTTCGAACGTCGGGTCATTTGGTGAGCACGTTTACAAGGTTGGCATGACGCGCCGTCTCGACCCGCACGACCGTGTGCGGGAACTTGGGGACGCCAGCGTGCCGTTCGCCTTCGACGTGCATGCGATGATTTGGTCTGACAATGCTCCCGCCCTTGAGACATTGCTTCACCGGAAATTCGTTGAAGTTCAGGTGAACAAGGTGAACCCTCGCAAAGAATTCTTCCGCGTCGGAATCGCCGACCTGCGACAAACAGTCGACGAACTCGGCTTGCAGGTCTCCTGGACCATGTCAGCAGCGGCGGCAGAATACCGTGAGACGCAAGCCATTGAACGGCAGCTTCAGGCTGACCCAGTCATGCGCGACAAGTGGTTCCGTCAGCAGCTTGCGTATGAGGCGGGCTTAGCATCGGAATCCGAAGCTGGTGTTGATGAACTCGCCAACATGGACGTGGCGAGAATTGCCAGTGGGGTGGAGACCGAGACAGAAGTGCCGACTGTCTAGAAGGATGCATCGGCGGAGCCTCTCCTTGCACATCAGGGCGGCTCCGTCGCGGATAGTTCCGGTTGACTCGCGCATTGTCCTAACGAAACAGGACATTCTAAGCGCCCTCCGGCGCGGAATCGGCTGCCGACTTTCGCCGGCTGACGCGTATAGCTCGCGCTCACTCTTGCGAGGCTAGACGTCTTGCTTGCTCCCCCCCCAAACGGCTCTCTCGCATTGGTACGTCTACAGCTGTCGGCACATATAGTGAGAGCGTGCGCCGAATCGACGGAGAAATTCAATTGACAACTGCATCTCTCGAACGACGGTATCGGTCGGGGTCAACGAGAAGCCGTATCGAGCGAAGAAGGTTGGGTTCACGTCAGTCAAGACGGTAGCCTTCGTGCAGCCATTGGCCCGCGCTCTTGTCAGGAGCACGCTAACGAGATGAGTGGCCAGGCGGTGTCCGCGATAATCGGGCAGCACAGCAACCGTGTGGACTACAAAGGTTTGAGACCGTTGCTCGCCACATGCGCAACCAACAAGACAGTCCTCGACAATTGCCAAGTGGTAGAACGGCGCTGTATTTCCTGATTCAGGAAGCGACAATCCGCACGACGCCAAGAGCTGTCTCACTGCCTCCAGGTCCTCTGCTTTCGCAGCTCGGAGTCTGGCATTTCTTATCATTCTTACTTCTCACAACACGGCTCTTCGCCACAACGATAGTCGCCCTCTGCAACTCTGCTTGACGAAGTCCACCGACAAAGGAGAACTATGCTAGGAAGGAACCCCGGGCGCATCACCCAAGCGAGCCAAATTAGCCCGTAGCACGTGAAGCTTTATTCACTTCAAGCGATTTAATGCGAGAACCTGATACGAGAAGACCGTTGAGCCGACCCATAAAGGGACGTACCCGCCCCGCAAAGGCAGATGGCGGACGTGTTTGGCGGCTTTCCTTCCAGCATTCGTTCTCAGCGCTTTGGTGCCATTCCACCGGTCAGCATAGGCTTGACGGACGACTCCATCGGAATGGCTGCATTTGCGCCCGGCCTGAAACAGGAAAACATGGGCGCGGTGCCTCGTATGGGGGCGACTCGCCTGACAGTAGCTAGTACGGCGCGTGAACGTTTCGTGGGAGCATTCAGGCGCGACTTGAGCTGCCGCAAAGCTTCCGCTCCAATGCGCAGGTTGCCATCATGGACGCTGACTTCCAGCTTGTCGCGAGTCACACCTGACAGGTCGGCTCACACGATGACTCCACTGGCGACCTCAGCAATGTCTACCGGCGGGAGAACCGTGAGGTTCCTCGCCGGCTTATCTTCCTGAGGTGGTGCCACAGTGCTTCGGGCGCAGCCGAACGACTTGAGTCACCTCGGACTACCTGCTCGCGATACGGCGCTCTAGCGCCGGCATAGTCGAGTTGGTCCATTTTCACCGTCTGGTTACAGGCAAGTTCGTCGCCTTACGGGGCTACTTCGATTGCGCCGGTAGAAAATCGGGATACGGTCTCACATGTTCATCCCGCAGTGTCACGCGCTGCGGTGGCTCCAATCACCCTCTTACCGAGGAACGTGACTCGGAGCGAGCCTCGATTTGCGGCGTACCCGTTTCTGCGTGCTTTGGCGCAAGCAACATTCCTGCCTATTGAGCATCCCGTACATGTGCAGGCGGCAGCTTGTCGGGGCCGCGGCCAGCTCGGCAGGGCTTGCTGCGCTGTGCGGCGGCAATTTCGCAGCGGGCGGCCGCTCGTTTCCAAGGCGGTCAATTCGGCGGCGGGGAGTTCATCTAGCCCCAAATAAGCAGTAAAGATTCCGCTGTAGAAAAGAAAATCTGGGACAATGGCGGCGCTAATCCTCGTGCATCCCAGCTTTTTCACCGAGCGACCAGGTTCGAGGGCATCTTGCCAGCCACCTTGTGCAGCTTCACCAGCGTTTCCAGCGCCGCCCGCAGTTCTGCTATCTGTTCGGCTTCAGTCATTCCTCAGTCCTGGTGCGTTGTGGTCAGCACCAGACGGCGTGGTCCTAGCGACAGGCGCTGGCCTAGGTTCTCGCGCAGACGGCTAGCGCCTTGGTTGAATAACCAGCGGTCCGACGTCACCAGCCCGATCCTGCCCGCCGGCAGAACAGTACGGCTGCAGCGTTCGAGGAAGCTGTGCAGTAAGTCGCCCTGCGCGTAGTCGGGCACATGGCGGCTGTACTCGGTCCTGAGCAGGTCCGGCACATTGGCGGCTCGCAGGTACGGAGGGTTCCCCGCGACAATGTCCCATTGCGGCGTCGTCGGCCCTTCGGTTAGGAAGTCGCGATTGTGGACCATGTGGGTGGCGAGCGTCGCTGCGCGGGCGTGCGACCATCCATGCGAAACGAGGATTCCTGCGACACGCGACCGTGCTTCAATACACGCGATCGGGTGAATTTCCCACCCCTCGATCTGGCCACGAGGATCAAACCCGGCGGGCCTGGCGGCGAGCAGCGCGGAGAGGGCGCGGGCTAGGAACATCCCATCCCCGCAACTCGGATCCACAAGCCTGGCGGTACCGCTCGGCCAGCCCAGGCGTACCAGGAGGTCGTCGACCACAGGACTTGCCGTGTAGAGCGCCGTCCGTGCGTGCAGGTCGTCGATCGCAGCACGTCGCGCCGCCTCGTCCTCGCTTTCGAACATAAGCAGTCCCTGAGAATTGGCGGCATTGGCTGTGTTGGCCGTGCTATTGGCGGTCATGGTCGGTTTCGGTCGTAATGGTGCCGGCGGGCCGGCGAGAAAAAGTGGCGCTACAGGGCGCCGGGGCGCCACCGCATCAAACCACCAGTGTCTCGCGGACTTCTCGGACTTCAGACCAGCTGCCGCGATTCTGCTCGCATGCGAGAAGACCTCGTCCGAGCGAAGTTTCATCAGATCAAGCAGAAGCTCGGCATCTTTGACGGCGTCTTCGACATCCTTGGCACACAACTGCGCTACGGCACCTTTGAGCCAGGCGGAGGCGTCAAAGGCCCGCAAGACCTCCGCTTTGCGGCGATCGAACTTCAGGGTGGGCGATTCGAAGGACATGCTGACTCCTGAGTATTGGGAACTGGATGCGTGCTTTGAACTGCAGCGCTCGCCGGCTTAGAGAAGGCACGCGCCTTGGCTAAATTGGGGGACGAAATACCTGCGCCGCGCCCCGAGGGTGCGGCAGGCAAGGGATAGTGGTCCTTGAGAGGAGCGCTCGCCGACATCCACAAGGGACGTACGGCGGGCGAAGGTTTCAAGGTAACGCCTTACAGATTTGGCACAAGTACATGGGCAGCATGCGCTGCACCTGACTTAGCCAGGAACGAATCGACGATTTCCTGGACCTCGTCCCGGGTCATCCCCCACTTCATGGAGAAGGTATCGATTGCCGATTCCCGAAGTGTCTCCGGTCGCCAACCAGGCGCAACCGACCGGAGCCGATGAAGCTCGGCAGCGATTTCTGCGTGGTTCGGGTCGATTTCCCGCGGCGAAGCCCACTCCGGAAGCTCGGCGATCGGCGCGAGATCCCATTCCTTCGGGTCGTCACTGACGTCGTTGGCGTCAAACAGCGATGCGGCGAGATCGCTCATATCTGCTGCGGACAGATCCACCCACTTTGGCCCATCGGATGCCTGCGCTGCCACGAGTTTGTCGTTTGCCACGTCGACGACGATGCGACACTGCGTTTCCGCACGGCCGGGCCCAAACAGATGACTCCAGGTGCCCTGATACATTCGGGGTTCCAACGCAACGATCCGGAACTGCTCGCCAAACGCTTCGTTGACCCAGTCGACCAGATCACAGCGATTGACGTCGCCGCCGTTCTTGAAGCCGGGCAGTCGTTTTCGGAGCTGCTTGTAGGCAGTCCCGCCCTCGACCAGTTTGAGCTCGGCCATGTGTTCGTTGACCCAATTGACCAGCTCGGCGCCCGACACATCAGTGTCACCGAGAAAGCCTGGAAAGGCTCCTGCAATGCGCCGGGCGAACTGCAGCTTGGTGAGGTTCTCTGTAGTGTTGCGGTTCATTGTGATCTCCTTGTGCTCCAGTGGAGCGTTGATAAAGGAGAGAGCGCGACGCTCTGCCAGGCCTGTGCCTGGCGCAGCGTGCCGATCGGCGCGTGAAAAAACCCGCCGACTCCGAAGAGACGGCGGGTTGACACCGCTTGATGGTTAAACGTCCGTCTGGACCACTGTTTCTGCGGACCAGCAGGGACCGGCTTCACTTGCCGTTACGCCGTGGCTTCAGCGGTTGCATCGGCCTTGGCGGCTGGTGCTTCCTGGGCTTCGGGCGCAGACTGCTCGCTCGTGTCGAGCGTGCCGAGCAGCGCTTCGAGCTTCTCGCGAAGCTCGGGCGAAAGCGCAGAGAAGCCGGGGTCGGCCTTGACGCTGCGGAGAGTCTCCGCCATGACCGGCGCCTGCTTCTTGATCACCTTCGCAAGCTTTGCGCCCGGCAAGCTCTTCTCCGTGATGCGCTTCTTGCCTGATGCTTCGGCCTGCGCGTTCGCGGTTTGGAGGACCTGGACCGCCTTCTCGCCGTGCTTCTTCATCGCCGCGAGGGCATTTTCTGCGGACAGCTTGCCGGCCTGAACGAGCTTACGGATCTCGTTCGGCGCTCCCATCAGCGTCAGCAGCTGACCGACATAGACTGCCGACAGGTTCAGGCGCTTCGCGATCTCGGCACGTTCCATGCCATAGCCTTCGAGGCGCTTGCAGACGATGCCCTTCTCGAAGGGCGTGAGGGGCCTGCCTTCATTCGCCCGCACGAGGGCCACGGTCAGATCTTCGAGCGACGTGGATGCCGACTTGAAGACCATCGGCACCGTGGCGATCGTGGCGCCGAGCGCATTCGCCCTCAGAGCGCCCCTGCGTCGGCTGTAACCGTCGACGACGAAGATCTTTTCCTTGCCGCCTTCCGAGATCACGATGCCGGCGAGCGGCTTGTCCTGGTAGAACCCCTCCGTCAGCATCGATTGCGCCAGGTTATCGATGTGCTGGTCGTAGCCTTCGTCGTGGACACGAACGTTGAAGTCCGGAAGCTCGTGGATGAGCTCGAGCGGAACTTGGTAGTTGTCCCGCGACTTTGCCTTGATGTCACTCATCAGCCGCTTCACGCCGCCAAACATCAGGGTTTTTTCGAAAGCGAGTTGGGCCTCCAGCGTGGCGCCGAAAAGTGCGTTTGTTTCCTGCTGAGTGTTCTTCATGCTTTGTTCTCCGTGATGCCCGTAGGGCGTTTGTAAGAGGAGAGGGCGGGGCCCGGTCAAAGTGAGACCTTGACAGGGCGTAAGAGCGCTTCCGAACACTATGGTCCGATGCGAAAGTCGGAATGCAAGTCGCGCGCAGAGGCGAAAAGGGACCTACGGCCTAGAAAGCTAGGGCGCGGAATTGATGGGTGCGGGGATAGTGCGGACTGGAGAAACGCGGGCCCAGGCGGGTGCCATGAAGAGAATGACGCGAAAGTCAGCTTGGTGCAGGTGATGCCGATTGGACGGCTGGCCGAAAATTAGCATGGTTCGGGCGCGCTTTGCAAGCTGGCGCCAGACGGAAAGGACATTTTTTGCTACGGATGGTGACCGGTAGGCCCGGCGGGAAAAAAGGCAAACCCACCGGGGCTCCCAATGGGGGCGCTCGGTGGGTTTGGGTCACAGATTAATGATCACCTTGCAGCTATTAAGCCGCCGCAAGAAGGGGTAGCTGATGCTGGGTCGCGGAGCTGGCGTCCGTTGCGGATGCCAGTCGAAACTCAACCTGAATGCCATTGGCTTCGTGCACTTCCCGCATCGCTTCGTCGATCCGCTGGCAAGCCTGGTCATGGCCGTCGTAAGACTCGCGATCGATGGCCCTGAACGGATCGTCGTACGAGCGGACGCCACGCTTGGCAACAGCTTTGCGGATCTCCTTGTCCAGCTTTTCCGCCTTCTCGTACTGCTCCCAGAAGCCGCTGGAATCGAGCTTCAAGTTCTCAGCAGGCAGCCAGCCGCGGTGACGTCTAACTACCCGATTGAGACGGTCGATCAGCTTCTTATCGCGAGGAAAGAAGTGAATGGTGCCGATCCCTGGGTAATAACGGATGTCGAAGTAGGACGATTCCACGCGACCTCCACGCTTCAATTCGTCCCAGCGCGAATTGCAGACACTTACCAGGCTGACCTCAGGAGCGGGGTCGCCCGACAACAGGGCGAACCCTTTGTCGAAGTCGGCAAGCAAACCCTGCATTTCCCACGGGGGCGACCGATGCCAGCTGTCCGCCGAGAACCCTGGAATGATGAAGCGTGTGTAGCGAATTCGCCGACCGATGGACCAGTAGTGCTTGTCGTTACTGCGCCAGCCACGGTAATAGGCGGTGTTGTCGCTATGGTAGCGGGTGATGCGGTCGAACGTGTCGCACAGCATGTCGATCTGGATCTTGCCTTGTTGCTCGCAGATCCCGATCAAGAAGCTGTAGATGTTTGTCACCGTGAACTCAAGCTCCGAAATCAGCTTGAACTCAGCCTCGACCCGCTTCTGGGCGGCACTCGACAGTCGGCTTGTTACATCGGCCGAGCGGACGACAGAAGCCCAGGCGCGACCCTTCAAGTCCCGATAGGCCTCGTCGAGCTCGCCGCGTACGCACTCTACCGTTGGTGCGAACTCCCGATCCGATCGGCCCGCCGATCGCGCACCCATCGAATCGCCGAGCATGCCGGCGTACGCACTGGCCTGAGCCTGAGCGAAGAGCGCCGAGCGCGCACTTTCCACAGCAGCGTTGAAGATGAGGACGCGATTTTCGATCTCGTTTGCGGGCAGCGCCACCTGTTGTGCCTGAGCGTACCCTCTGCCGAGATCCTCGCCGCTAACGGCATCGCGCTGCATGCTGCGCAGAAGGTCCATTGTCACAAACGACGCAACATCGGCCTTCTTCACGAGGTGGACAATAGCGACATCCACCGATGTTTTGCGTACTGCATCTTCGACTTCGAATGCGCCTTCAACAAACTCGACATCCCCGAAATCCTCAATGAGCTTGACGAGTCGCTGACGTTCCATCGACATCGGATTGCGGACGGTTTCGGCGTTGATGATCATGACAACTTCCCCATCCCACAACAAATCCCACGCCTTGAGGACGTGCTTCTCGCCGTTGTGAAACGGCGGGTTGCCGATGATGGCCGAATAGCAGGCGCCGGACTCCATCGCAAGAAAGTCGGGTCCTACGATTTTCACCCCGAGCTCGCGAAGGTCCGCATGGTGACGAAAATCGATCTCACAGCAGTCAACGTGGGCATAGGTTCTTCCATGCCACTGTGGTTCATCGTACATGGCCTTCAAAAGATGGCCTTTGCCTGCAGAGGGTTCGAGCACACGGTCCGGATGCTTGTTCTTGAGCTTTTTCCAGACCCGCGTGGCGAGATCGATTGGCGTGGGATAGAACTGAAACATGTCCCGAGCGCCGCTGTGTTGCGTTTCCATAAGTCTCTCCTTAGTGCGCCCTATGGCGCGTTGATAAACAGGAGAGGCAGTGCCCTGTGAAGGCTTGACCTTGACGGGGGCGAGCGAGTGCCTTGCGACGAATTAGTTCGGGGAAGATTGCGCGGAGAAGCGAAGGGAATCCTGCAACCTAGGTTAGGTCGAGGAATTGACGGCTGTGGGGTGGAGTGCGGACCCGAGACTGGATCCAGGCGGGTGCCGTGGTGCAGGTGATGCCGACTTGACGGCTGGCCGAAAATTAACACGGTTCGGCCGCGCGTGGCAAGTTGACGGGCAAAGTACCTTTTCAGGGCTGCTTGAAAGGGAGAGGGGTGGTGGTACCGCCGCCCGGAGGGGCGGTACCTGTGGATTACGCGTCGAGTATTCTGACGTGATGGATGTCCACGTGGCCATTGGCAACGAGGTGACGATCACGCTCAATGTGCAGGCGGCTGTCATCCCACTTGATGCTTGCCGTGCTGTCACTCCATAGTACCTTGACGGTGCCTTGGTGAACTTGCGGTGGGCTGGCTTCGACATCCTGAACGGAAACACGATCGCCAACTGCAATGCCGCGAAGTTCTTGGACCGCAACGATTTCAGTTTGCTGATTCATGATGTTCTCCTTTATGCCAAACAGGCGGTGTGTAAGGAGAGAGTTCGGGACTCTGTTGAACCAGCGGTTCAACGAAGTACCGACAGCCATCAAGAAGCTATTCCTGCATGATGCCGCTGGGGCGGCTGCCATGGATTCTACCGCAGTGCCGCCGGGATGACATTTCCGCCCCAATATGCCGCCAGCGCGAACCGACGATATGTCATGTGACGCAGAGAATATCGAGACACGTCGTTGTTCTACTTGCGCCAATCCCACGCAAAGCGCAGGTTTCCCGGGTGGCGGATGGGCCGAAGGAATCCGGTTTCCCGTAGTCGGATCAACCAAGCGGTCGGGGTCTCGTGCAAGCCGCGGGGCGGGGCGCCTCGCTCACGCAACTGCGCTTCCGCGTACTCACGGCCCTGATCTCCTGTGCGCAGCTTGGACAAGGCCCGTTCGCTGGCGATCTGGCCATCCGGTGTGAGCAGGAGGGTGCGGGGCGAGCCAACGCCGCGGTACTGGCATCCGCTAGCGCGGTATATCACGCCGGTGTGCGATCGCTTCACCAGCTGGCCGGTCGCGTCGCGGCGCTCGATCGGGTCACAGTAGGCAACGACGCCCTGGATCTCGGGCAGGGTTTGGCGCAGGAGGCGGTGGGCCCGAGCTATAAACCACGACTCCGCATTGGAAACGCCGACCTCTGGGGTATCGAGCAGGATGAGCCGGCCAAGCTCGACGCCATGCGCCGGTGCTAGGCCCGGTAGGACAGCAGGGATGACGCTCTGGGTCATGGGAACGGAGTAGACGGCCACGCCGCCGAGATACTCGCGGCCAAAGCGGGGTTTGACCATCAGTCCGACGCGGAAGCGTGCCGCTGGATAGCTATGCGAATAGTGGTTTTCTTCGACAAATGCGCGTGCATCGTTCTCCGCGATCGCCACGACTTCGGCGCAGGACGAATTGAACACCTCGCCCGGCGGGCGGTACCGGACCTTGCGATTGATCCATGGTTGACACTGGGTCGTAGCAGCCTCGAGGGCGAGGGAGAGTTGCGTGGGCATTGTGCGGCAAATTACCTGTGGAGAGCTCCAAGGTACGGTGCGCGGTTCGGAACGCAAGCCGGATTGGTCGTGGCGGCGCGGCAAATAGACTGTGGCGCGATGTAGGCGGGTGCGTCCCACTAGAGTGGGGTCCGCAACGCTAAATCGCCAGCCTCCGCCGCCGATACTGTGAACGGGGTGCATCTGCTATTCTTTGGTGCACAAGTACACCTACCGGGCAGCTATGAACGCAGGTGATAAGGATTAATGCAATGGCGGGTCAGTCAGCAGCAACGGAAGGGCGGGTCGCGGTCTTGGTGGACTGCGACAATACGACGCCGGAGATCCTTGAGCACGCACTTCGGGTCGTGGCCCAGTTCGGGCGCGTCGTGCTCCGCAGAGGGTACGGGAATCATGCCACGCTAGCTCATAGGTGGCAGGAGGCCTTGGTGAGGTTAGCCTTCACGCCGTGTTTGCAATATCAATATGCGGCAGGCAAGAACACTGCCGATATCGCGCTGGCCCTGGATGCGATGGAGGCCATGTTCGACTCCCGCGCGGACACTTTCTGCCTCATCACCAGCGATTCGGATTTCGCCTATCTCTGCCGCAAGCTCCGCGAGCGCGGAGCCATCGTGCATATCGTTGGGGAGGCGAAGACGCCGGATGCGCTGCGCAATGCCAGCGATCAGTTCTTTGAGTGGGTGCCACCAGAGCCTGTCGCGGAGCCGGCAGACCCAGCAAAGCCTAAGGCCGTCGCGGCCGCCGCTCCGAAGCCTGTAGCAAAACGGCGCCCGAAGGCCGTCATCAAGGCGGTGGAATTGCTCGCTGGCGACACGCCAGACGGCTGGGTGGGCTTGGGCGCTCTTGGTCAGTATCTTAAACGGACGGACCCGGGATTCTCGCCGAAGGCGTTCGGCCATGCTGCCCTATCCGACATGATCCGTACGTACCCCGACCTGGTCATGAACCAGCAGAACGGAACGGGTTTCTGGGTCAGCCTCAAGCCCAAGGCAGAAGCTGCGGAGGGGTGATCCCTAGTCCGTTTGACAGGCCGCTGGCAGCGCCAAGCAGCCGCGGCCCTTTGAGAACCGTGGAACAAGCCATGGACGCCTTCACCAGCAACTTGGAAAAGTTCAAAGCCTTGCGCGCCAGGCAGTCAACTGCGCAGAAGCAAAAGAGTTATCAGGAAGTGATCGCGATTGGCTTGGCGATCATCGAATTTTCGGCCAAGGCCCCTGATCTGCAGATTCATACCCCGACTTTCCACAAGCGAGTGGCGAACGCTTTATTGAAGCTGTCGCAACCGCGCGCGGCTCTTGAGCATTTCGTCGCCGCCCGTGATGGTCTTGTTGATATCCGTGCAAAAGGAAGCTTGTCGAACCCCGACGACTGGTTGGATGAGATTGCCTTGCTGGAACGAGCGATCCGAGCGATCGCGATGAAGGGGTGCACTGATCGCGCCCCAAGTGGGTGCCAACTTGAGCACGAGAACTGCCTGCGCTAACGCAGGGGCATGCCATGTCACCTGTCCGCGACATCCCGCCCGTGGTCGAAACTGGCGCCATCGCGCCGCTGGCCAAACGCCCTTTGCCCTAGCAGGCTGCTGAAGTACTAGCCGCGCAAAAAGCGAAGCTTGCCTCTACAAGGCTGAAGGGCTCGCTATTTTTCAC
>NZ_JAGIQB010000071.1:0-21332 GCF_017815025.1 Cupriavidus phytohabitans | reverse complement strand
CTGGTTGAATCATTTTCTGGCCTTCAAGTTTCACGACCGCAAATTCTACTTCCGTACCGTTACTGCGACAGAACCCCGGAAGCGACGCTGGCGTCCACGATTGCGGATGACAGCGGGGCAGCCATGTCATATGGAATCACCCAGCTCCTGCGTGGCGCTCGGGTAAGCTCGATCGTCTTTACCAAAACGGGCGTCATGGAGCGCCTGACAGCGATCTCCACAGAGTCGTTTTGCTTGTTCAAGGGATAGATTGCCGCCCAACCAGGGGTGCCAGAGGAAAAACGCAAGTTCTGCCAGAACTTGTCGGCGCTGGCAGCCAACCTCGGTGACGGCCTCGGACTTAGCCTCTGAGTTCGGCCGTAGTTGGTCGATGCGAAAGTGGAAATCGTTCCTCTGGCCGAAATCTGCGGGTGGGCCCGCGGCCACGCGTGGCAGGAGACTAGATGGAGGACTCGATCGATCACTACAAATCGAGAAGCGGCAATGGCGACTGTGCGAACTTCAGGGTAAAATCTCGCGCGCCGCTACAGGGCCGGACGCCGTGTCGGTTGCAGGCAGCGGACTCATAATCCGCCGGAGATCTCCCACCGTGGGTTCGAATCCCACCCGGCCCACCAGACTTGCTCTTGAGCCCTCCCTTCTTCGAATTGATGGCCGCGCAACCGCAGAAGCCCTGAAGAGGCCCCGCGGAGCGCGGCTCGCGAGGGTGATGAAGCGAGGGTCCAACCAGACCGAACTACAATAGCCGCTTTGATGAACGCTCGAGGCTGCCCCGCCTCCGCTCGGCTATGAAGATTCTCGAATACGTCGGTCTTGACGTCTCCCGCGTCAAAGGCGCTTACCGCAAAGTCACCGAAGCGATTTCCCGCGACGACTTCCGAGCCGCGCAAGTCAAGAAGCTGTCCAGCCTCACGCACGGCAAGTTCTACCGGGCCCGGCTGGATGACGCCAACCGGCTGCTGTTCTCGCTGGTGCGCCACGACGGCCAGACCTGCGCGCTGATGCTTGAGGTGATCGAGAATCATGATTACCGGAACAGTCGT
The DNA here is from genome assembly GCF_017815025.1 of Cupriavidus phytohabitans. Lineage (NCBI taxonomy): Bacteria > Pseudomonadati > Pseudomonadota > Betaproteobacteria > Burkholderiales > Burkholderiaceae > Cupriavidus > Cupriavidus phytohabitans. Next base: position 20,289 of record NZ_JAGIQB010000071.1, on the reverse strand, counting down.
TTCCTGCGCGGCACGGAGATTAACGAGAACAAGATTCCCGAGATCGATGCAGCCGAAGCGGCGCGTGCGGCCGAGCCTGTGCGGTACCTGCATCCCACACGCACCGACATCCACTTACTGGACAAGCCGATCTCCTTCGATGATACGCAGGAAGCTGTCTACCGTCAGCCATCCCCGCTCGTCGTGGTCGGGTCCGCCGGCAGCGGCAAGACCGCGCTGACCCTGGAAAAGCTTAAGCAAGCGGAGGGCGCGACGCTGTATGTCACGCATTCCGCCTATCTGGCGCGCAATGCGCGCGATCTCTACTACGCCAATGGTTTTGAGCATTCCAACCAGGAGGCGGATTTCCTCTCCTACCGCGAGTTCATCGAATCGATCCGCATGCCGGAGGGCCGCGAGGCGGGATGGCGCGATTTTGCCCAGTGGTTCGAGCGACAGCGCCACAGTTTCCGCGATATTGACGGCCACCAGGCCTTCGAGGAAATCCGCGGTGTTATCGCTGCCGCGGCGCAAGGCGTACTTGAACGCGATACCTACATGGCCCTTGGGGTGCGTCAGTCCATTTTCGCCGCGGATGTGCGCGGGCGCCTCTACGACCTGTTCGAGAAGTATCGTGCGTGGCTTTCGGACAATGGCCTGTATGACCTCAACCTGGTGGCCCACGCGTGGCAGCCGCTGGCGAGCCCGAGCTACGATTTCATCGTGATCGACGAGGTCCAGGACTTGACCATGGTGCAGCTGGCGCTGGTGCTCAAAACGCTTAGGAAACCCGGCCAGTTCCTCCTGTGCGGCGACTCCAACCAGATAGTGCATCCGAATTTCTTCAGCTGGAGTCAGGTCAAGGGCCTGTTCTGGCATGATCCACAGCTCGCCGAGCAGCAGACGTTGCGTGTGCTCACTGCGAACTTTCGCAACGGCAGCGAGGCGACGCGCGTTGCTAACAGACTGCTCAAGGTCAAACACCGCCGGTTCGGCTCGATCGACCGCGAGAGCAACTTCCTTGTCGACGCGGTAGGCGGTGAAGCAGGCCAGGTCTCATTGCTACCGGACAAGGATAACGTCAAGCGAGAGCTTGACCAGCGCATCCGTCAGTCGACGCAGTGTGCCGTACTTGTGTTGCGCGACGAGGACAAGGCCGAAGCGAGAAGGCATTTTTCCACGCCCCTGCTGTTTTCCATCCATGAAGCGAAGGGGCTGGAATACGACAACATTGTGCTTTACCGCTTCGTCTCTGATCATCGCAGTGAGTTTGCCGATATCGCCGAAGGCGTCGACAGACAAGACCTCGCTGCGGACACGCTCACCTACCGCCGCGCCAGGGACAAGAGCGACAAGTCGCTGGAGGTCTACAAGTTCTTTGTCAATGCGCTCTACGTGGCGATGACGCGCGCCGTCAAGAATCTGTACCTAATTGAATCCGATACCGCGCATCCACTATTCGCATTGCTCGAACCGGCGCAAGGAGGGCAGGCTAAGGTCGAGACGCGGCAAGCCACGCTCGAGGACTGGCAGAAGGAAGCGATAAAGCTCGAGCTGCAGGGCAAGCAGGAGCAGGCCGACGCCATCCGCCGCAGCATCCTGAAGGAAGTGCCACCTCCATGGCCGGTATTCGACCAGACCAGGCTGCAGGAGTTGCTGCTCAAGGTGTTCCGAGAGCAGGTGCCGGGCGCCAAGCCCAAACAGCAACTCTATGAAATTGCCGCGAGCCATGACGAGCCGGTACTCGCCGCACGGCTGGTGCACGAGGCCGCCTTCGCCGCCGCCCAGCATTTCTCGAAACAACGAAGCGGCCTGGCTCGCAAAAGCCTTGCCGCGTATTTCGCCGGTAATTTCAAGGAAATCCTGCGGCAATGCGAACGGCACGGCATTGAGCACCGTCTGCCGATGAATCAGACGCCGCTTATGGCGGCGGCCGCCGCCGGCAACGTTGCACTGGTGGAGGCCTTGCTGGAACGTGGCGCGGATCGCGAGAACATCGACCACTACGGCCGCAACGCTTTGCACTGGGCCATGCTGGAAGCCTTTCGCGATCCCCGCTTCGCCGCCGGACCCTTTGCAGCGCTCTACGAATTGCTGGCGCCAGCGAGTGTTGACGTCAATACCGGAGCGCGGCTGGTGCGCATTGACCGACATCTGTCCGAATATTTCCTGTTCCAGACGATGTGGGCAATGTTCAAGTCGCGCTTCACCCACCACCAGCGCCGGCCCTATGGCGCTTTCGAAACGCAAGCGCTGCTAGCGGCCTGGCAGCACCTGCCTGCCAATGTGGTGCGCCCGGAGCGCAACAAGCGCACGCATCTGTCTGGCGTGCTGTCGAGGAACGAGGTGGGGCGCGACTACGCGTACAACCGGATGCTTTTCAAGCGCTTCGAACAAGGCTGGTATCAGTTCAACCCCGCGCTGTCAGTACGACGCCGGGAAGGGGGGCAAGAGGTCTGGGCGCCGATCTACGAGGCCCTCAACCTGCCGCTGATCAATGAGTTCGCCTGGGATGCTGTCTGGCCGCGTATCGACACCTACCTGGCACTGGCCGGCCTGCCTGAGCGCAACGACCCGATCGCCGCCAAGCGTCTGGCCACCGCGCGCGCAACATGATCGCTCGCGGTGTTTTTGTATGGCCGTACAGGTCTGGGCTGACTGTTCGGTGCCGAACTGACGTCAGCGCAGACCGCCAGAAAATGCGGCGGTGACTTTCTACTGATCTACCGCCTCGACGACGATAGTCTTATCTTCGTTCGGGCCGCAAGCATCGAGGCGGCGGCCGCTTCGCACGCTCGGCTAGACTTGCATCTGGAAATCCACCACCGAGGGGAAATCATGACGCACAAGCGCAAGTGCGGCAGGCCGGCCCGTGACAGCAAAGGCCGCTTCAAGCGGGAAGCGATGGCGATATAATGGCGGCATGTCAAGAGGGGTAGCCATGTTGCCAGCCAAGATTATCGAACGCGCACGCAAGGGCGCGCCGGACATGCCGGAGAAGCCCCGGTCGGTGAGCGTGACGCTGCCGGCTGGAGCAGACGCAGTGCATATCCATTGCACCGTGAACCTCAAGAAGCTCGCGGAGATGCGGCGCGGTCTGCCGCGTCCGCGCGTCGCGCGCGCCGGCGAGGTCGGGGTCATGGAGTCCGTGCGACGCATGCGTGACGGTGAGGAATGACGACTGTTGTCATTGATGCTAGCGTCGCGCTGGGGTGGTTCCTGCCGTCCGACAACGAGGAAATGCTGCGCTATAGCGCGTCCGTGCATGATGCGATTGCGGTCGGCACGATCAGGGCAGCGGTGCCGAACATCTTTTTCGTGGAGTGCTCGCACAAGCTGCTGAGACATGGCAGATCGGCGCGGTGGGGCGAGGAAAAGGTTGCGCAGTGCGCGGCCTATATCCAGGCCACCATCAGCGAAATCGTCGCAGAGTACTACCCGATGGAAGCGATGGTGCGTCGCGCGCACGAATTCCATTTGCAGGGATACGACAGCCTGTATTTCGTGGTGGCCCGCGTCAATGACTGGCAGATTGCCACGCTGGACAAGGGCATACTTACCGCATGCAGACGGTTCGGCGTCGAGACATGGGCGCCGGCTAGCGTATGAGAGAAAGCCCCGGATCATGGGGCTTTGCCATATGCGTATCTGGCGGACGGCATCGCGGTAACGTGCTCCCCCCCACTGGCGGGCGCTTGAGCAGTTTCGCCGCTGCGGCAACACATAGACGTTGCCCGGGACGAGCGCTAGACGCGGCATCATGCAATTGTGCATCGGTTTGCACAATATTGTTCCTGCGGGTCGCCCGCCAGCTGGCCGTTTCCGAGGCGCTGGGAACAATTTTATGCCAAGGAATTTTGCAGAACATTGTTCCTCCGACCGACGTTAGGAGTAATTTTGTTCCTTTGCCAACGGCTCGAGCCGTTGCTGGCCGGCACGCTACGGATTGCGAAGCCGGTGACGGTTGCCGTCAGGGAGTGCCGCGCGATTACTGTGCCAAGTCGGGGCCACGCGGGCGGGGTGGGTGGGGGCTACTGCCATGCTCTGGCCGCCTCGAAGGCTCGTCCATCAGCCGGGCCCATGGAGCCAGGAACAAGATTCTGCACAAACCGGGAACAAATTTCTGCAAACCGCCGGCCGACTATCGGATTCCCAGTAACGATAGCTATCATTGAGCACAACGATTGTTATGCGACAAAGCGGTAATGTCCGGTTTTAGCAAAGCAGAAATGTCCGCCTGAGGCGCTCTTCATGGTATTCAGCCTGCCCGGTTGAATGCAGAGAGAACGCCAGGCGATGGCTAAATCCGAGGTCATTACAGTCAGCATGCGAGAGTTAGACAGGCTCAAGACCGTCCAGGCGATCGTGGATGGTCAGTTGCGGCCCGGCGTGGCCGCCGAACGGTTGCACTGGTCGACATACAGCGTTAGTGCGGCCCACTGATTCAATGCGTAATTGATGGCCTTCGCGGTATCGCTTTTGTGCGACACCGTGCTGAGTGTCGAGCGCAACCACGTTTCAAAGGCATCCAGTAAGGGCCGCGCCCGTTCCCGTCGGACGCGTCTTCGCTCGTCTGGTGGCTTGCCGCGGATCTCGGTCTCGATCGCGTACAGTTCGCCGATCCGGCGCAATGCCTCGGTGTTGACCTCGTTCCTGCGAGCCAGGTACAGGTCATGGAATTTGCGTCTTGCGTGAGCGACGCATCCGGCCTCTCGCACGTCACCTCTCTCATAGATGGCGTTGTAGCCCGCGAACGCATCAGCCTGCAGGACTCCCCTGAAGCCCTTCAAGTGGGCTTGCGGATATTCTCCCGAGCGACTGGGGCTGTATGCGAACCAGGCGGCCGGCGCGTCCGTCGAGCCGGCCGGCCGGTCATCACGCACATAGGTCCAGAGCCGGCCTGTCTTGGTCTTGCCATTGCCCGGTTCGAGCACCGGGACCGGCGTGTCGTCGGCCTGGATCTTCGAGGCCGCCATCACGTACTGTCGAATGGCATCGACCAGAGGGCGCAGCAGTGCGCTGGCCTGGCCGACCCAATCGGCCAGCGTCGATCGGCTCAACTCGACACCATCTCGTGCGTATATCACTGACTGACGGTACAGCGGGAGATGGTCGCAGAACTTGCTAACCAGGACATGGGCGAGCAGGCCGGGACCCGGCATACCGCGATCAATGGGACGGCTGGGCGCGGCCGCCTGGACGATGCAGTCACAGCATCAGGGTCTGCGCCGCGGCGAACTCTTGCTGCTGCCAGCCGACGCCATCAAGAGCAGCTATGACCGCGAACTTGGCCGCACACGGTACTGGCTGAACATCCGGCAAAATGGAGCGTTTTGATGCTGGGTTTCGAGTAACGGCTGTCGCTGCCAACGTCTTCATACTCCCATTCGGTCAGGCAAATTCCCGTCAGCGACGCAACGGCGGGCCTGGAGGTTCGTGAGTCTGCGTAATCAGCCTGTCGCCACGCGCAGCAACGAGGACCGGTGGCAGACCGGACTGGCGTTCGTGACGTCGGTGGTCACATGGCTGTCGAAGTCGGCGGACGCGAAGATGCGACAGATCGAGGCGCGGATCCGTCAAGGTCGGAGAGCGCGTCATCCAGCGCATTCGCCTGGAATGACCGATCCGCATGCTCATACAGGTTCTCGATGTACCGCAGCCGGACGGTCTGCGTGGACGTTGCCCATTGAGCACCCGCGATGAGCAGCCAGACTGTGGCCCAGTACCTGGGCGTGTGGTTGCTGTCGACCAGCGCAACCCCCTGGAGCGCCCGCGGCACGGCGGCGGCGCTGACCTGAACGAACATAAAACCCACAACAAAACGCAACGGCGAAAGATACCATAAAAGCACTTTTCCGTTGCGGTACCTGAAGTCTCCATGCCGTCCTACACGCAACACTTCAGAACATACCAACTGTCCAGGCAAAGTTGAAATGTCCGGGCGCCAGCAAAGTTAAAATGTCCGGTCAGGCTTCAACTTGCTTGGTCAGTTTTCCGGGTTTCCCGTAAGGCGGTGGTGCTGGCCTGACACGATTGAATCTAGCTCAGGGTGAAGCTGTCATGCCGGCGGAGCGGATTTGAATTCCAGTAGCAAGCTGGGTTCAGTTCTCGGTGCCGTTAAGCGGCCACGGCTGCTGCTGTAAGCGTTGCAGAGCTTCCAACATATCGTTCTGGCCCAGCGACCGTTGCGACTTCTTGCCGGGCGGCCGTCCACGCTTGCGGGGAACTCCCTCCGTTCCAGGCAGAGATAGTGACCGTGTGTTGTCGCGCTTTTCCTGAACAAACTGCGCAATCTGCAACACAGCTCCGAGCCGCTTGTTGTCCACAATCGCGCCCTGATCGATCTCCGATAGCCGGTCGTAGATGGTATAGGGCAGGGCAGCGCCGTTCGCGCGTGGCTCGATCCTGCCGTCCGGATAGTGATAGACATCGATATAGCGACCGGCCAGTTTCCGATGCTCGGGTGTATCCGCCAGCAGATAGAGGATTTTGTCGTACTGGATCGTCAGGCTTTTGGATACGCAGCGCGGTTCGCGCCAGGTGAAGATCAGTTTCAGGTTCTCGTCTGGACGCAGTGGCCGATGGGCGTTGTGGTCATTGCGCGGCGCCTTGGCGAATCGTGCGTTGTAGTCTGCGATGAATTCGGGCATGAAGGCGTTGGCGGCCTCCATAGTGCTGACGCCACGCAACCGCAGTTCCTTGACCAAGCGGTCCTGCAGGGTCTGGTGGGCCCGTTCGACGCGGCCCTTGGCTTGGCTGCTGTTGGCGCAGATGCCCTCAATGTTCAGCTCAAATAGGGCCCGGGCAAACTGGGTATGTCCGTCGCCGCCGGCCGCGTTCGGCTTGTTGACGCGGAATACGCTCGCCTTGTCGCTGTAAAACGCCACCGGCTTGCCGTGGCGCTCCATCCAGATAGGCACGCGTCGCCGCAAAGTATGTGAACGTGGATTCCGAATGAGTGAAGCGCAGTTCCATGATCCGGCTGGTGGCATCGTCGACATAGACCAGCAGCGTGCAGGCTGGCGCGCGTTCCTCAAACCAGCGGTGATCGCTGCCGTCGATCTGGATCAGTTCGCCATAGCAGGCGCGGCGGTTACGAGGCTGGTAGACCTTTGGTGGCCGCTGCTTGCGTGGCACCCACAGTCCGGCCACCGTCATCAGCCGGCGAATCGTTTCCTTGGACAGCGTCAGCCCATGACGCTCGCGCAGCTTCTCGGCGGCCAGGGTCGGGCCAAAGTCAGCGTAATGCTCGCGGATCAGGTCAAGCGCTGCGGCCTCACGATCGGCCGATAGGCGGTTGTTGGCGGGCCGGCCGCGCTTGCGGGAGACCAGTCCAGACGGTCCTTCCTGCCGATAGCGCTCCAGCAACCGCCGGAACTGCCGGTCGGTGATCTGCAACCGTTCTGCGGCCACGCCGGGCCGCAACTGACCATCCACGACCGCCTGGACGGTCTTGAGCCTGTCTAACTCTCGCATGCTTACTGTAATGACGTCGGATTTAGCCATCGCCTGGCGTTCTCTCTGCATTCAACCGGGCAGGCTGAATACCATGAAGAGCGCCTCAGGCGGACATTTCTGCTTTGCTAAAACCGGACATTACCGCTTTGCTGCTACAAATTCGTTGCGCATAATAAAAATTATGTTAAATGTACTTTCATACGTGAAAGTAGCTGACTGTTCGCGATCGCTGATTTCTTTGTAAAGCCGTCGTCTGCGGGCGTTGAAAGTGCGCTCCTGAGCAGAAATCGCGGCAGCAAGCCCGCCTTGTCGCTAGCCGTTGATGGTTCGTTCCAGGTTCTCGACCCTTGCAAGAACATCTTCGAACGAAGGCGGGTTCTCATCGAACATCATTGGCGCCATCGCCCGGTAGTCAATGCGCAGATCCTTGATGCGCGTCGTGTTCGGGATGAGCTGTAAGGTGCCGGGCTTTGCAAGGTCGTAACGCGCCCAGCTCGACCGAAAGAATGTTGCTTTGTGCGTGACGACTTGTGCGAGCAGGCCGAAGTCGGTTGCGGCCTGCTTCCCTTCCTCGGTGTCGAACAGCATGGCGAGGTCGTAATAGTGCCGCGAAAAATACTGTGGCGTCGGCGTCTCCATTGGGCGGTGTGCTTCCGCATGCAATGCGGTGGCCTTTTCCCAAAAAGTGCGCCGCGCTGACAGGACGGTCACCGTACAGGTGGAGTCTTCGAAGAAGCTGGGATAGTCCTCCGCCGCGTAAGGGCGAATCACTCGCTGCTCGGTCGGCCAAGGATCACCGCGTGCGCCAAGTTCGAGCTTTACCCGCGGGGTGATATAAGCCATGCCCTCGTATTCGGAGGCCTGTAGTGCGGTCGGATAATGGAAGTTCACCGTCTGCGCGTCGGCGTTGTCGATCTCCAGGAACCACCGCCCCTGGCTCGGCTCGCCCAGTTGCTCGACGATTGCGGCGCGAAGCGAGGGTAGCAGCTTCTGGGCAATATGGTCCTCAACATCGCCTATCAGTTCTTTGATGAGCTGGTTCGCTTGCTTCCCGCTGATTCCCTTCATTTCTGGATCGCGGTCGCCCGTGTAGCCGAGGTCGGCTCGATCGAAGGACAGATCGATATCCTCGGAGAAGCGGCGGATGGCGCCAAACGCCTTGGATAGCGATGTTCCGCCTTTGAAGACGAGGGCCGCAGCGTCCTGGCGCTGCAGGCCGAACAGTCGCTTTAACGTCCAGCAGACCCAGAAGTCCTTTTCGATGATCGTATTGGCGACCCCTCGACCGGCGCCAGTTTCGCCAAAGAGAGCGGCTCGATCATCCGCTGGAAGCTTGGCGACTTTATCCATCGATCTCACCCGTTGCCGCGTTAGCAATCGATACGAGGGTCGGTCGCATCCAGGCGGGCGCCTGGATCGCGGTGGATGCGAGCGTCCGCTTGTCGCTGGCCGACAGACGACTCGCTGCGACTTGCACAACGTCCGCCGCACGGACGGGCCCCACATGACGAAGCGCCTGAAACACGGTGCCCGCCGCACTGCCCGGCGCAATCAAATGCTTGGGCGAAGCATGCCGCAGATCGACGACGCGCTTGCCGAGCACGACACGGCGAGAGGGGCCGTTGGTCAGATAGGTCGTTTTCGCCGGAACCTGCGTGGTCAGCCCCAAGACATTTGCCGCGCGTGCGCCGGCGATCTGTACCTGAGATCCGGTCTCCCGCGCGAGTGCCTGCGCCACGTCATCAGGCGCTGGAGAAAGCGGGCCAAGCTTCGGGTGAAGCTTGGGAAAGTCGTACAGGCCTCGCGCCAAACGACGGAGCTTTCCGCCTTTCGTCAACCGTGAAAGAGCCTGGTCAACGGCTGCCCTACCTCCTACGTCCAGGAAGTCACTGGGGGTGAAAACGCCCCCACGTCCGGCAGCGTGGGCGCGTCTCATGATCTGGTCCGGGATGGATGGTGTGGTCGCTTTCATAAGTCAGAAATTAACCTATTTTTTTCTGACATACAAGCGTTGCCGTGGAAGAGCTTAACTGTGAAATTTACCGCACATGTTGCGGGATAAAATGCAGCATTCTGCGCAAATTAAGCGAGATGGCAGGATTTCAATCATGGCTTCGGATTCAAAATCCCCCACTCTCCGGCGCTCCCAATTAGCGTGGAAAGGCACCCGTTTTTGTACAGGTGACCACTGTATAAATATACAGTAGACTGTAACCAGGAGCCCTCATGCTGACAGTCGCCCCCGAATCCATCCATCCCTCGCTCTGGCTCGCCTCACAGCTAGCCCGCGGCTACGCGCGCGCCGTGTCGACTGGACATCCCTCGCTGGACCGCGAATTGCCCGGCGGCGGCTGGCCGATCGGCGGCCTGACGGAACTGCTTCAGCGCCAGCCCGGGATCGGTGAACTGCGCCTGCTCCGCCCTGCCCTGGCAGCCCGGTGCGGACGCCCGATCGCGCTACTGACGCCACCGCACGCCCCGCAAACGCTGGCGCTCGCCAGCTGGGGCATCCCGCCGGAACAACTGCTCTGGGTCGACGCCGAGCGCACGGCCGACGCCCTGTGGGCCGCCGAACAGATGCTGCGCGCCGGTACCTGTGGCGTCCTCATCCTCTGGCAGTCGCACCTGCGCAACGACGCCCTGCGGCGGCTGCATATGGCCGCTCAATCGTCGGACACGTTGTTCTTCGTGGTGCGCCCAAGCGCCTGCGCACGGGACGCCTCGCCCGCGCCGTTGCGACTGGCGTTGGAGCCGGCGGCCAGCGGCGTCCGGGTCCAGTTCGTGAAGCGCCGCGGGCCACAGCAGGAGTCGCCATTGCTTCTGACGCTGGAACCCTCCCCCATTTTGCTGTACCGCCATGCTGCGCCTCTGGATCTGCCTGCGCCTGCCGTGCCTGCCGCTCGAAGTCTTTCGTCCGAGCTGGTCCACTGAGCTGGCCGTCGCTGTCATCGAGCGCGAACGCGTGCACTTGGCCTCGCCACTGGCGGTCAGTGCCGGCGTCAAGCTGCAGATGCGCCGCGGCGGCGTGCAGACCATCGCGCCCCAGACCATTCTGTACGAGCGGGACGCCTGTGCCGAGGCAGCGGCGCAGGCGCGCGTCACCATGGCAATGCTGCAGTATTCGCCGAACGTGGTGGCGGCCGACGAGGCCGCTGTCATGATCGACGTCAGCACCACGCTTCGGCTCTTTGGCGGGCCGCGCAAGCTACGCGGCCGGATGCGGGCAACCGTACAAGCGATGGGGTTCAGCGCCGTCGCGGGCTGCGCGCCAACGGCACAGGGCGCCTGGCTGCTGGCCCGCGCCGGGGGCGGCACTTCCCTGAGGATGCCTTCGCTGCAGCGTCGGATCGCTGGCTTGCCGGTAGACGTTCTACCCGAGGCGCGCCCGTTCACCGAATGGCTCGATGGCCTCGGCTGCCGCATCCTGGGCGATCTGCGCCGGCTGCCGCGCGCCGGCCTGCAGCGACGATGCGGCGGCGACATCGTCGCGGCGCTGGACCGGGCGCACGGCGAAGCCCCGGAAATCTTCACCTGGGCCGAGGCGCCGCCCGCCTTCGATGCTGCGGTGGACCTGCCGGACCGGATGGAGAACGCCGAGGCAGCCCTGTTGTATGTCCGCGGGCTACTGGTGCAGCTGGTGGGCTGGCTGACCGCGAGGCACCTGGCGATTCGCCGCTTTGGCGTCGAACTGCGCCATGAGCGCGGCCCCGCCGCCGTTGCGCCCACCAGGCTCGAGATCGCGCTCGCCGAGCCCAACTGGCATGAAGAGCATCTCGTGCGCCTGGTGAAGGAGCGGCTGGCCCGCCTCACCGTTGAGGCCCCGATGATCGCGGTGGCGCTGTCCGCGCTCGAAACCGAACCGGTCGCACCGCCCAGTGATTCGCTTTTTCCCGAGCCCGGCGGCACGCCCGCTGACCATGCACGCCTGCTGGAGTTGCTAGTCGCGCGTCTGGGCGCCGATCACGTGCGTCTGCCCTGTCTGCAGGCCGACTACCGGCCCGAGGTGGCCAATGGCTGGCAACCGGCGACCGAGAAGCCCGTGCGGTCGCCACTGCCGGCGGCCCTGCCCCGCCCGACCTGGCTGCTCGGCAAGCCGGTACCGCTGCTTGAGCGCGACCACCGGCCGTTCTATGGCTCGCCGCTGCATCTGGTCTCGCCGCCAGAGCGCATCGAAGCGGGATGGTGGGGCGGTGAGCTGGTCACGCGCGACTACTACGTGGCCGAGGCGCGCGACCACACCTGCTACTGGATCTTCCAGGAACGCATGGGCAGCCGCGAGGGCGACGCGGCGCGCTGGTACCTGCACGGCCTCTTCGGCTAATCGGGATGGAAGCGATCACCGGCGCAGGCCTGCCCGCCTATGCGGAGCTGCATTGCCTGTCGAATTTCACCTTCTTGGCCGGCGCCTCCCGCCCCGAAGAACTGGCCGAGCGCGCCGCGCAGCTGGGCTATCACGCGCTGGCCATCACCGACGAATGCTCGCTCGCCGGCATCGTGCGGGCGCATATCGAGGCGAAGAAGGCGGGCGTTCGGCTGGTGGTCGGCGCTTCGTTCCGCCTGCAGAACGCCGGCGGCTCGCCCGCCCTGTCCTTCGTGGCGCTGGCCCGTAACCGCGAGGGCTACGGCAATCTGTGTGAACTGATCACGCTCGCGCGCATGCGGGCAGCCAAGGGCTCGTACGTACTGACGCCGCGCGACCTGGCCATGCCCGAAGCGCCGCACCAGCATTTGAAAGGCTTGCCCGACTGTCTGGTGGTTTTCACGCCGGACTACAACGCCCCGGTCGACAAACTCGAGGCCCAGGCTGCCTGGGTCAGCGCCACCTTTGCCGGGCGGGCCTGGATGGGATTGAGTTTGCTTTATCGACCGATGGATGACATGCACCGCGGCAACGTCGAAGCGGCCGCGGCCCGGCACCACCTGCGCCTCGTCGCCATTGGCCACGTCAACCTGCACGTGCGTTCGCGCAAGCCCTTGCACGACGTGTTGACCGCGGTCCGGATCGGGCGCCCGGTGTCGGCGTGCGGCTACCACCTCGCCCCCAACGCCGAGCAGCACCTGCGCTCGCGGCTGCGCCTGGCCAACATCTATCCCCACCGCTACCTGACCGAATCGGTACACATCGCCAACCTGTGCCAATTTTCGCTGGACGAACTGCGCTACGAATATCCCGACGAACTGGTACCGGACGGGGTCACGCCGGCGGAATACTTGCGCTCGGAGACCTTTGCTGGTGCCCACCGCCGCTTTCCGCACGGCATCCCGCTTGCTGTGCAGCAGCAGATCGAGCACGAGCTCGCCCTGATTCGCGAGATGTCGTATGAGTTTTACTTCCTGACCGTTTACGACATCGTCACCTTTGCCCGCTCTCAAGGCATTCTGTGCCAGGGCCGGGGTTCGGCGGCCAACTCGGCGGTCTGCTACTGCCTGGGCATCACCGAGGTCGACCCGGCGCGGGGCAACCTGCTGTTCGAGCGCTTCATTTCCAAGGAGCGTGGCGAGCCGCCCGACATCGATGTCGATTTCGAGCACCAGCGTCGCGAGGAGGTAATTCAGTATCTGTACCGCAAATACGGCCGCGAGCGCGCCGCGCTGACCGCCGCCGTGTTCACCTATCGGCCCCGCAGCGCGCTGCGCGACACCGGCAAGGCCCTGGGCATCGATCCGGCGATCGTCGACATGGTGGCGAAGTCCCACCACTGGTTCGATAGCAAGGGCGATCTGCTCAAGCGCTTCAACGAAAGCGGCGTGGATCCGGACGCGGAGTTGTCGCAACGATGGGCCAGCATGGCCGTGGCCCTGCTCGGCTTCCCGCGTCACCTGTCGCAGCATACCGGCGGCTTTGTGCTGTCCCGCGGCAAGCTGTCCCGCCTGGTGCCGATCGAGAACGCCGCCATGGCGGACCGCAGCGTGATCCAGTGGGACAAGGATGACCTCGATGCCCTGGGTTTGCTCAAGGTAGACGTGCTGGCGCTGGGTATGCTGTCAGCGGTGCGCCGAGCCCTAGACCTGGTGGCGCAGCAGCGTGGCGAGGCCTTTGCGTTGCAGGACATTCCCGCCGAAGACCCGGACACCTACGAGATGATCTGCAAGGCGGACACGGTTGGGGTCTTTCAGATCGAGTCCAGGGCCCAGATGTCGATGCTGCCGCGCCTGCGCCCGCGTACCTTCTATGACCTGGTGATCGAGGTGGCGATCGTGCGCCCGGGGCCGGTGCAAGGCGGCATGGTTCACCCTTACCTGCGACGGCGGCAAGGCTTCGAGCCGGTGACCTATCCGAGCGAGGCCATGAAGCAGGCCCTGTCGCGCACGCTCGGCGTGCCGATCTTCCAGGAACAGGTGATGCAGGTGGCGATGCTGGCGGCCGGCTTCACGGCGGGCGAGGCCGATCAGCTGCGCCGCGCGATGGCCGCGTGGAAACGCAAAGGGGGCCTGGACAAGTACTACGAGCGCATTGTCTCCGGCATGCTCGAGCGCGGCTATGGCCGCGAGTTCGCGGAAGGGATCTTCCGGCAGATTCAGGGCTTCGGCGAATATGGCTTCCCGGAAAGCCACGCAGCCAGCTTTGCGCTGCTGGTCTATGCCAGTGCCTGGCTCAAGTGCCATGAGCCGCAAGCCTTCCTCTGCGCGATGCTCAACAGCCAGCCAATGGGCTTCTATACGCCCTCGCAGCTGATCCAGGATGCCAAACGGCACGGCGTGGACGTACTGCCCGCCGATGTCGGGATCAGCGGCTGGGACTCATCGCTGGAAAGCCAGGCTGTCGACGCCCGCCCCGGAGTCAGGCTCGGCTTGTCGCTGCTGCGCGGCATGCGCAACGAAGCCGCGCAACGCATCGAGGAAGCGCGGGCGATTCGCCCGTTCGCATCGGTGCGAGACCTGGCCACGCGCGCGGGCCTGGACCGGCACGACGTGCAGGTGCTGGCCGCGGCCAATGCGCTGCACTCGCTCACCGGTGGCCGCCGCCAGGCGCTGTGGCAGGCTGCCGCCGCCGTGCCCGACAAGGATCTGCTGCGCCCGGCAGATCTCCCAGAGGATGCGCCCATCCTGTCGGCGCCCACGGAAGGCGAAGAGATTGTCAGCGACTACCGCGCCATGGGCCTGACGCTGCGCCGCCACCCACTCGCCCTGCTCCGTCCGATGCTAGCCGCGCGGCGCTTCGTGCCGGCTTCGACCCTGGCCACTTACCAAAGCCGTCAGGTCGCGCGTGGCGCCGGCATCGTGACGGTGCGCCAGCGGCCGGGCACCTCGAATGGCGTCGTCTTCATGACGATGGAGGATGAGACCGGGGTCGTCAATGTGATCATCTGGCCCACCGTGCTGGAGCGTTTCCGCAAGGAAATCCTGAGCGCGTCGTTGGTCGGCGTCTATGGGCAATGGCAGTGCGAGGGTGAGGTACGCCACCTGATCGCGCAACGCGTCGTGGACTTGTCGTGGATGCTGGGCCAGCTCGACACGCGGAGCCGGAACTTCTGCTGACCTACGATCCTTGACGACTCACCGCACCACGGCAGCGCTGCTGAGGGAGTTTTGCCATGTCAACGTCATTGACGCGGTTTGGGCTGATGAATCACCGGCTTCGTCGTTGAAACACACTTCATAGAACCACGGTTTAAACACTAAAGCGGATGCTAAGCCCATGGAACATCATCCAGCATGGAATGCGCGAGGCGGCTTTTTTTGCCTCGCCTTTACGGCCTCCCGGGATCCCCCGGTACCGGGAGGTTCTTTTCTGGGTTCCCCACCCGCACGCAACGCGTCGTGACTTATCGTGGACGCTGCGCCAGCTCGACACGAAGAGCCAGGACTTTTGCTAGCCGCGGGTCCTTGCAAATCAACCGCTTTGACCGCGCTAAACTGGCCTTAGGTTCAAGCGGGCCGATCCGGTCGGCGGGAAGCATGAAATTCCTCAACGTATCGAATCGCCTGCTCGCACTGTTCCAGCGACAAGGCGTGAATGCTCGGGGTCGCGACATCCATGCCAAGCGATGCAATGAGCCATTTCATGGCTGGATTTTACCGGACCGGGTCGCTGCTGCCTCCATGGGGACGGTATCTACGAGGGTTCTCCTGATGCGTTCACGGAAGTCGGAATCACTCAACATACTGAGTCTCCTGGCAGTTGCTCGTAGCGCTACGCGATGCGGTCAGTCTCGGGCGTCAGCGGAAGGCCTTAATTGAGACCGCGCTGCGCGACGAGGCAATGTATTGCCGTTGGCCGCGCCAGGATCACGGTCGGGACACGTCGCAGGCGTTGCATTAATCCTGGCGTGCGGAAAACCATCCCGCTGAGCTTACGCGCTCCGGAGGTGAGGGAAAAGCCTCGCTCACTTCTATGACGCGCTTGACGGGCGGGAGTCGCAGCTTGGACGGTAAGCATATCGATAGTGAGATCGCCAAATCCCCCCAGGTCGCTCCAGGCGCGTCGAACCCTGTACGCTAAGTGTTCTTCGCATGTGGCCCCAACCCAACAACAATTGGGCAGGTGGCTTGGGCGGCGGTGTTTAGCGAGATCTGCGCAACAATTGTCTCTATTTGCTGTCGCACTCGTTCCCTTCCTTCCATCACGCTACTGCGGGCATCTGCCAAGTGCTGCCGCTGCATCTGGAAGACATCCATGTCCGTTCCCCCTAGCGTTTCGGAAGCGGACCGCTTTCATACTAGGTCGGATCGATGGGCGTTGCTTGCTTCACTTTGAAATCCTTCTGTTGCGACGCCCTTGAGAGATATGAATATCCATCTCCACATTCGCCTCGCATTTCGAAACGCTAGCCGGTTGATGCGCTTTCCAGACCTCCTCGAATGAGGGGATGTGGCCATGCGTGGGTCATGGACGATGGCAAGCGACAGGTCTGCGAACTGCCTGTCGAAATTTGGAGCCCTTGGCAGGCAGGCCAAGGGCTTTCTTTTGTCGGACAGCGCCTGATAGCGACGCCTAATCGCCAGGCACAGACTGGCTCCATCACTTCAGGAGACAGCCATGCCCGGACAAGACATCCACGTGGTCCCGGCCGACGACCGCTGGGCCGTTGAGACCGAGGGCGGCCACGCCCGCGAGACATTCGACACCCAGGACGAAGCGATTGCGGCAGGCAGGGAGCGTGCCCAGCAGAAGCAGGTCGAGTTGTTTATCCACGGCCGTGACGGGCAGATTCGGGAGCGCAATTCGTTCGGCAACGATCCGCGCGACATCAAGGGATAGCCGATCGGGAAAAGGCCGCAACCGGTATGGTCTTTCAGTCCTTCGCGCTCAGGATAATCACCACAGAAGTTGGGCCGTGCCACTCGCCGGTGGAGCAGGAAGACGGAAAGGCATCATGCGATGGCGACGACCCAAGTGAGGGCAAGGACCAAGCGCCGCGGGACGGCGCCGTCGCCGGCGCTCGAGCGCTATGAACAGAAGCGCGACTTTAGCGTCACCCCTGAACCGGCCGCAGGGCGACAGCGTCGCAAGAAGCAAGCACGTCTGAGTTTCGTTATCCAGAAGCATTGGGCCCGACGCCTGCACTACGACTTCCGGCTGGAGTTCGATGGGGTGCTGCTCAGCTGGGCGGTGCCGAAAGGCCCCAGCTACGATCCTGCGGAAAAGCGCATTGCCGTCCATGTCGAGGACCATCCGCTCGACTATGCCAGCTTCGAGGGCGACATACCGCCCAAGCAATACGGCGCCGGATCGGTGATCGTATGGGATCGCGGCACCTGGGTGCCCGTTGGCGACCCCCGCGAGGGCATGGCCGCCGGCAAACTTCTCTTCGATCTCCACGGCCAAAAGCTCGCCGGCCGCTGGGAGCTGGTGCGCATCGCCAAGCCAGGCGACAAATCCGAGCAGTGGATCCTGTTCAAGAAGCGCGACGCGTGGGCACGCCCCTTGTCGGAGTTCGATGTGCTGTCCGCGCTGCCGGACAGTGTCATCGCCAAGCCGTTGGGCACGCTCAATGCGGACGATGGCGCCAACGAACCCGTCGCGGTCCTCGACGAGGACCCCACCAGCGCCATCAAGCGCGCGCCGCGCGCCCCGCTCCCGGCCAAACTCGAACCCCAGCTGGCCACGCTGTCGCCAACGCTCCCCACCGGCAGCGGCTGGATCATCGAGACCAAGTTCGACGGCTACCGCATCCTGACCCGGATTTCCGACGCCCGGGTCACACTCTTTACCCGCAATGGGCACGACTGGACCCGCAAGCTGCGTTCGCTGGCCGCGGAGATCGAGAAGCTCGACATCTCCGAAGGCTGGCTGGACGGCGAGATCGTCGTGCTGCGCGACGGCATGCCGGATTTCAATGCCCTGCAGAACGCCATGGACGGCCATCGCAATGAGGCCATCGTCTACTTTGCGTTCGACCTGCCCTACTGGGAAGGCCGCGACCTGCGCAACTTGCCGCTGGTGCAGCGCCGGGCAAAGTTGGCCACGCTAATCGCGGCCCACACGGAACGCGTGCGCTTTAGCGAGGCCTTCGACGCGCCGCCCGCACAGATGTTCCAAGCCGCCTGCCAGCTCGGTCTGGAAGGCCTGATGTTCAAGCGGGCAGACTCCCCCTATGTGTCGGCGCGCACCCCGAGCTGGCTGAAGGCCAAGTGCAAGCTGCGCCAGGAGTTCGTCATTGGCGGCTTCTCCGACCGTGAAGGCTCCCGCACCGAGATCGGCAGACTCTATCTGGGCGTCTACGCCGACGGCGAGTTGCGCTACACCGGCGGCGTCGGCACGGGCTGGGACAGCGCGGCGGCGACCGACCTGCGCCAGCGGCTCGCCAAACTGCAGGTCGACAAGAGCCCGTTCTCGACGGAAGCACGGGCCAGCCGTCGCTGGGGCGGCCGCCGCGATGCGGCGGTGCAATGGGTCAGGCCGACGCTGGTCGCCGAAGTTGAATTCTCCGAATGGACGCCCGAAGGCCAGGTTCCCCATGCTTCATTCAAGGGCCTGCGCACGGACCATGCCGCGAAGTCGATCCGGCGCGAGGCGGTGCAGACCGCGGTGACACCCCACGGCATGGCCGCCATCAAGGTCACCAATCCGGAACGTGTCATCGACAAGTCCGAAGGCATCACAAAGGTGGAACTGGTGCGCTATTACGAGAGCATCGCCAGGCGGATGCTGCCGCACCTGAAAGACCGACCCCTGTCGCTGGTGCGCCCCCCCGAGGGCATTGATGCCGCGACGTTTTTCCAGAAGCATGCCGAGACCGCGATGCCGGGCCTGACCGAGCAGCCGGCGTCGCTCTGGCCCGGACATGCGGCGTTATTGACAGCCGATTCACCCGAAGCGATTGTCGCGGCCGCTCAGATGAATGTGGTGGAATTCCACACCTGGAACTCCACCGCCCGCGACATCGACCATCCGGACCGTGTCATCTTTGACCTCGATCCCGGCGCAGGCGTCGCATGGGAGACGATGCTTGAGGCAGCCATGCTGGTGCGCGCGCTGCTGGACGAACTGGGCCTGCAGTCGTGGTTGAAGACGAGCGGCGGCAAGGGCCTTCACGTCGTGGTACACCTGGCACCCCGGCGCTCGTACGATGAGGTGAAAACCTTCTCGCGAGCCGCGGTCCAGCATCTGGCCGCTACCCTGCCCCAGCGCTTCACTGCGCGCTCCGGCGCCGCCAACCGCAAGGGAAAAATCTTCGTCGACTACCTGCGCAACGGCTTTTCGCAAACCACGGCTGCCGCGTTTTCGGCGCGTGCCCGGCCCGGGCTGGGGGTCTCGATGCCGGTGTCGTGGGAGCAGTTGCCGAAACTCAAGAATGGCGCCCAATGGACGATCCGTGACGCCCGCGAATACCTGAGCTTCCAGGTCGCGGACCCATGGGCATCCTATTGGGAAAGCCGCCAGACCTTAACTGACGCTATCGCACGGTTACGCTGACCCGTGCCGCAAACGCATTGTGGAGTCTCCCATGGCTGCCCGATCCCTCGCCTCCCTGTCCCTGTCGTTCGGTCTGGTGTCGATCCCGGTCAAGCTCTACACCGCCACCGAGGCCAGCGCCGCGGTGCGCTTCAATCTGCTGAGCAAGGAAGGCTCCCGGCTGAAGCAGCAGTACATCTCGGTGCAGACCCAGAAGGTGGTCGAGCGCGCCGACATGGTCAAGGGCTATGAATTCGAGAAGGACCGCTTCGTCATCTTTGCGCCCGACGAACTCAAGGCGCTGGAGGAAAGCGCCAGCCACATGGTCGACATCGTTGCCTTCATTCCCGAGCAAAGCGTGGATCCGCTGTACTTCGACAAGGCCTATTTCATCGCGCCCGACAAGCGCAGTGGCAAGCCTTACAGCCTGCTGCGCGAAGCCATGGCCAGGACGCGACGCTGCGCCATTGCCAAGTGGGCCGCCAAAGGCAAATCCCATATCGTGCAGATCCGCGCAGTCGAGGGCGGACTGGTGTTCCAGCAACTCCTGTTCGCCGACGAAGTGCGCAATATCGGGGAGCTGCATATCGATGCGGTGGCGGTCTCGGAGGCCGAGCTCAAGCTGGCGATCCAGCTGATCGACCAGGCTTCGGAGGACGAGTACGACCCGACCCAGTACAAGGACGAAGAGAAGGCCAGGGTCCTCGCCGCCATTGACGCCAAGATCGCCGGCAAGCAGATCGTGTCTCCGGAGCCGGCCGAGGTTGCCAGCGGTGGCGAGGTCATCGACCTGATGGATGCGCTGCGTGCGAGCCTGGGCAAGAAGACGGCGGCCACGAAAAGCAAGACCGAAGCAGAGGCGACGTCAGCGCGGCGGCAAAGCAAGCGCGCCGCGGCGCCGGCCGAGCCGACGCCGATACGACGCGCCGGCAAGAAATCAGCGTGAAGTCGGGGACACAGGCTTGGGTCCACTTGCCTCTTGCGCCAACTTGAGCAATGAATTAGGTCATAAA
>NZ_JAGIQB010000070.1:0-21431 GCF_017815025.1 Cupriavidus phytohabitans | reverse complement strand
GACAGGTGCAAAACGTGTGAAGGACGGCTTGAATTGGTCGTTCTCTCCCGTATTGCGAAAGCCGAAGACCACGGCTTTCGCAACATCAACCGCAAACCTCATTGATCAGCGATTCCCTAAGGTCGATCCCTACACTGCCGGTGCGCGTGCTGCAAAGTACGACACCTACGTCGACGGTGCCAAGGCTGGCAAATTCAACCCCTACGCCGATGGCGCAAAGGCGGGCAAATTCGACGTCAACTCCGACGGCGCCCGCTACGAGTTCTCGATCGACCACATGCCGCTCTGAGGCAGCGAGCCCCGGAAATCGGGGGCATCTAGATACGGCAAAGGGTTACGAGGCGCGCGCCTGTAACCCTTTTTTTCCTTTCCTGGCGTGGTGGACGCGGCTTTGGCATCGGCGAGCTAAGCTCTGGGATACAGAAAGGCCTGCGACCAAGATTCCCACATTATGCGCTGCAGCGCATAACGTGGGAATCCCGGGCCAACCTTCAGCATCAGCTTGACCGGGTTTCCGATCATTACGGAGTATCTGCCAATGGCAAATCGAACAGTCATCATCGCCGGCGCCACTGGCTTGGTTGGCAGAGAGATTCTTAGTGGCTTGTTGGCCGACGTAACGGTGGCCAAGGTACACAGCCTCGGCCGCAGGACACCTGGGATTCAGCATCCCAAACTCACAGCCCATGTCGTCGACTTTGCCGCCCTACCTTCCCTGCCAGCTGCAGACGAGTTGTACCTTGCGCTTGGGACAACAATCAAGGTCGCCGGCAGCCAAGCCGCTTTCCTGGCTATCGACTACGATGCCAATCTGGCGGTGGCGAAGGCGGCATTGATCGCTGGCGTCAAGAAGTTGGGCTTGGTGAGCGCGATGGGAGCCGACTCCAACTCGAAAGTTTTCTACAGCCGTGTGAAGGGGAATCTCGAGAACACGTTGACGCCAATGCCGTTTGAAGGACTGGTCATTTCGCGTCCGTCTCTCCTTGTTGGGAATCGGGAGGCTGTAGGGCAGCCGAAGCGGTGGGGAGAGCAGCTTGGATTTATGTTCAGCAAAGCAGTCGGCTTCCTAATTCCCTCGAACTACAAGCCAATCGAGGCTGCTGACGTTGCAAAAGCTTTGCTGATTGAGGTGCCTCGAGCTACGGGCAAGACGGTTATGCTATCCGGGTCGATGCGCTCCACGAAGTGATTTGCCGCTTTGCGTCTGCGAATAAGTCGTCATTGCGCAGGAACGCGCCGACGCCAGCGCACAGAACTGGCGGCGACGTGCCAGAAGGCGCGCGACGCCGTGGAAGACGCCCGCAGGTCTGGGGCGCGAACAGGTCGGGCTATTCCGGTAGCAGCGACAGCAGCTTGGTGCGAATCACGTCGCCGGCCACAACGGGATCGTAAGAAATTCCGTTCAGCAGCAGGGGGCTCCATATCGGTTCGGAAGCCGGGATCGGCCAGGCAGTCGGCCAGATGCGCTTCAAATTCGGCGCGCGGCACGACGGTGCGTTCCTCACCCATGTAATGCAGGAACGCGTCGATGATCTTCTGTTCGGCAACGCCAGAGGGGGAAGTGATTGCCCGATGCAAGTCGAACAGGTCCCGACCTTTCTGGCGCTGAAAGAGTGCTCGCATCTTCGTGCCCAGCATTTCGTGCAGGTCGTACGAGACGATCTGCGTTTGAAGAGTATCGTCTCGGAACGGAACCGAGAATGGCAGCGATTGCAAGGGGCTGTGTGGAATCCGTTCCGTAACGTTCGCCTCGATCTCGATCGTCAGATTCATTCCAGGCGTTGAAACGGACGGCACCTTGTAAACAACACGGAGAATCTCCGAAGGGCTGGCCAGGTTACGCACGGCGAGCTTCAGCAGGGCCCAGGCCGAGGTATAGCGCGTGCCGAGGATCGGGCGCAGAACTCGCTTGATGGCGGCCTGGAGATGTTCTTTGGGGCGGTCTCCGATCGCGACTAGGTCAATGTCCTCCGAGTAGCGGCATGCCGGCGCCAGATGGACCTTGTGCAGCACCGTGCCACCTCGCATGGCAACCTGCGCTGACAGAAAGTCATCCTCGAAGATCGCGACCATGGACCGGCACAAGAG
Organism: Cupriavidus phytohabitans; assembly: GCF_017815025.1. Taxonomy (NCBI): domain Bacteria; kingdom Pseudomonadati; phylum Pseudomonadota; class Betaproteobacteria; order Burkholderiales; family Burkholderiaceae; genus Cupriavidus; species Cupriavidus phytohabitans. The sequence goes on along the minus strand of NZ_JAGIQB010000070.1, from coordinate 19,343 downwards.
TAAGTCCTGCTCGACTTGATACAAATTGGGCCACGGCACCACCTGCTGGTGCTCGAGGACGTCCTGTTGGGTGAGTTGGGTCATTCGTTATTGTTGACTGGGTTGGAGTAAGACAGCACCCGGAAGTTGGCTTCAATGGGTAGATGCTGGTCCGGATTGGCGGCGGACCGGCCTTCATGCCGATCGAACCAAACCCATTGCAGGCGGCCCGGGAGGGCCTCCTGAACCAGTTTTGCCTCGCTGTGTAGTTCAAGCTGGGCCAACAGATAGCCCATCCGCTGCAGGTTGGCGGTCTCCGATTCAGCCAGCACGGCCCTCTTGAGATCGGGCTTGCGAATTTGGTGCGACATCCCACGAATGACCTCGATCGCTCGGCTAATGCCGCCGATACGGTCGGCGTAACGAAGGAGGTCCAGGGCAGTCGCTGCGGGGCTACTGACCGCGACCGGGGCAAAGGCTTTCTCAGGGGTAATGGTCGGCGTGGTGGCCACATCGTGCTTGACGAAAAAACGAATGCGCTGCCGGCCCAACACAAGATCCCGCATCGGACGATCTGTGATGACCTGGACTTCCTGTACTGCTTGGTGGTGGGAGCCGAACTCCGCTGCGGCCGACAGTAGGGCAATGTAATAGGGACGCTGCTCCATCTTAAAGAAAGCGTCCAGCCACCAACTTGCTGGCGGCGCCCCCATAGCGCGCTGCTCGGGGCGCACAATGACGAAGAAGTCCTTGCGTGGCGACACCCGTGCAACCTTGTTCGCCAACCGACGAAGCTGGTCCCGGGCGGCCCTCTGGCTCAGGCCTGTTTCGGTGCATAGCTTGGCAATGGAAAAGGTGACGCGACCGCGGGCGGCGAGTTGGTCGACGTAGCGCGCTGCGGCGCCTACCTGACGTTGGCCGGGCAGTTCGGGCAGCTGAGAGGGAGTTTCATTGCGCTGGAGCATTTACATATTGTAGCGTCATATGCTCCAATGTGAAAACCAACGCGGAGCCTAAAAAAGCACTTTATGGAGTCGCTAACAGTACACCGGCGCTCGCCAGCCCAGCAAAGTTCGGTTCGTCCCCATCCTTCCGCTCATCAGGAGACTCTCTGAGGGTTTCCGCCCGTTGCCGTTGGCGGCCTAACGTGAGACAACATGGATCCCAACGAAGTGTGCGTGAGCACGGGATTCGATGGGCGTGCGGGCACGGTAAATGATGGGGGGCTGCGGTCTGGTCCATCGCCAATGTTGCAGGTCGTCGGGTGATGCTGATGGACGTGGCGATCAAACGCGGAGGTCCAGATGTGGAGCGACGGCATTGATGGAACAAGGGGCCCGACGGGCCCCTTGTTGCTGGATCAGAAGTCGTTATCGGCGAGATCGCCAAGGCCATCAGGATGCTCCTGCCGATCTTCGGCCAGCCACTCGGCCAAAGATTGATAGTGTGCAAGCAGACGGTCGCGCAGATCGTCGAGCAGTTCGATCACAGCCCAGGCCTGCGCGGGCGTCCAGTTGGCGTCGATGAACAGGGGCAACCCCTGGGTGATACCGGATGGCTGGTGGAAGGTCATGCTGATGTCTTGGTCGTATTGATGAACGTGGCGGTGATGGCCAACGACGCCACTCACCGCCTGGCACGGCGGCTCTGGGTTGCGCTGTAGATCTCCAGATAGAGCTTCTCGTCGATCTGCGGCAGCTCCCGATGCGCGGCTTGGGCCAGAAGCTCGCCGGCCAGATTCATCAGGATGCGGTAATTGCCGGCGGCGTGTTCGCACAGGGTCTGGCGTAATGGTGTGGTCATCAGCGTGGCGTTGCCAGCGGCGGCCAGCAGGTGGTCCAGGCAAGCCTGCAGCTCGTCGATGCTTGCGCTCTCCAGCGCCAGGCGGCAGCGGATGCGGCTGCCCAGCGGGATCAGGTCCTCGCGGTTGAACTTCTCCGGCAGGCGCGCGTCGCCGGCAAGCACCACGCACAGCAGCAATTGCGAGTCGAAGCGTGCCTGCGCGAGCAGGCGCAACTCCGAGAGGGCCGGCACAGCCATCTCCTGGGCTTCGTCAATGAGGGGTGATCGTCCGAATCGTGCGAAATGTAACGGTGACGGTCCGGAAAGCCGCCTCCAGCAAGGCTTTCCGATTTCGCAGCAATCGAGATATCGGCCCCAACCGCAACCCCTTGAATTGCAAAGACTCTTGGAGCCTGACCGTATCAATCAACACGAAAGGGACGATCACCCCAGAGTACGCGGAGCGAAGTAGCCTGGAAACCTTTGTCACAAGCGGCTTTCCGGGCTGCTAGCGCCAGATTCCGCACCAAAAGTACGATGACCCCTTGATTGAGAGGCCAGCCGACCTGCGGTCGCAGCCAATTGCTCAGCCCGCCGTCGGCGCGCTGACGCTGGAGGCAGGGGCAAAGTCGAAATGGGCCGCGGCATACATGGCATTGCACGTCCAAACCTCTTCGCCGTGCTTATAGAAGGCGACCCATTTACCGTCGCGGCCGCGTGCTCGTTGTCGAGAGTCCTGAGCTAACGAACGCTCTTCAATACTGGGACGCTGGTGGGCGTTGATAGTTTCGTGATCGTGAAACTATGAAAGAGGGGATGGACTCCCGAGCGGTGCAATTGAATTGGATGCAATGAGATTGGCGTATTTTGAAATGCAAGCCATGGGTACCGGCCATCTGCAGAATAATGAGCCAATAGGAACTCATGACGCCTCGTACCCCGGCACTTCGTCCATTCGGTGCGCACGCGAACTGACGAGTTCCTAGAGTCGACCCCAAAATGGCCAGATAACCGGGGTAAGCCGCCATGCGAGCAAGTGCCGTGCGACGTCATCTGGAGCGCCTCGGCATTGCTTGCCACGGGGTCACTACCCATCCAGGGCTCGCTGGTGTGGTCGTCATTAATCAAGACCTGCACGTCTGCATATTCCCTGACGGATGGATGCGTCTTGGGGAGTGGGTCGCACCAGGTCGCTTTCGTTTTGCCCCAGCGACTCGGTCGGTAGACGTGCTGGCCTGGCAGATTCGCCAACGCCTCGTCGCCAGGCCATGACTCTGTGGTTCTGCCGCTTCGGTTTTTTGGGCTGAGCGCAGGGAAGCGTCTCGGCCGCAGTCCGTCTCTTGCCGACCCTTCTGCTCCATTCGGCCGAGTTCACTGAACGGCGCCGTCGGCCGATGAAGAGACTATCGCTGAGATCGCGTGAATGACCGTTCGTCACCCCGCACCGGTCTTTCGGCCCGGGGATCAGATGCTCAAGCAGGATAGTAGTTGCTCACGCGCTGGCCTGCCCCGGGGCAAATCAAGGAGGAGAGTCGCGCCTTCTCGCGGCGCAGTTTCCACGCAAATGTCCTGCGTCTCAGACATGAGCCAAATCAGAGGTGCGCGTAAGCCATAGGTGCTCGGGCCGTCCGCATCAAGTCCCATGGCACTGTCGAGCCTCCCACTCATCGTTTACCCGCCCGCCACAAAATGCAAAAAATATGCCCCGTTCTGTCAACTTGAAGAATCCTGAGGTACTTATGCTCTGCGCATCTGCTACTTAAATGCAAGCGATGAACGAAACGCTACTTCCAACGCCTTTGTACCCCCTCATTCCAGGATGCGACTGGGAACGGCACCCGCCAACATCGGGAGTTTGGTCATAGCCAGGTTGCAGATCGCAATGCGATCCGAGCCTTGTCAGAGCGTCATGGCCCGCTGTCTGATGCCTGCCGCGTCAGGAAACTGCATGTCGCCAGCAGCACCTTGGCGCACTCAGTCAAGCAACCTTCCATGCGATTGCGCGGGCCTGCCACAGCGATCGCCAGAGTTTCGCGGTTCAGCGTAAGGAATGCAGCCACTGCCCACACATCGCTTACGTTCTCACCGCGCGTGACGAAATACCCGGCCCGCCGACTCTCCTGAATTTCCCGGATCAGAGCGTCTGGATCGGTTTTCGTTGCGGAAGTGATGGCGGGCAGTTGCCTGTCTTCAAGCCAGTCGCGCAATTCCTGCTCCTTGACGCCACCAAGCAAGGCTTTGCCGATGGAGCTTGAATGCAATGGTTTGAACTCGCCGGGCTTGGCTGAGTAGCGGATCGCATGCAGTCCTTCAATGACCTGCAGGTAGATCACTGCGTCTCCCTGACGCTTGCCAAGAATCACCGTCTCTCGCGTTGCATCGCGCAACCGCTCAAGCACCGGTGTTGCGCGCTCAAGGAACGGATCCTTCTCGAGGATATCGCGCGCTATGTCATGCATGCGTCGCGTCGGATAAAGGGAGCGAGGGCGCGTAAGCGAATAGAGATAGCCGCGCGCGATCAGGGTCGAAACAATGGCGTGGCAGGTGCTCTTGGGAATATCGACTGCCTCAGCCAGTTCGGTCAGCGACAACGGCCGCTGAGTTGACTTGAATACCTCGAAGATGTCAATCACCCGCTCGATCGCAGTTACCGTTGCTCCGCTCATTGGTCTGTCTCCTCGCCAGTGCCAGATATCCGAAATTCAGCCCGCTGAACAATCCGCCTCGACTTTCGCCGTTCTTGCCGCGTGGTCTTCGTTTGTTCGAAATACGGAACATTGCTTCTTGTTCTCGAACATCTCGGATACTAGCATCAGCGCATAGCAAGTCCAATGAGAAGGGGCATCGTGGAATCAGAACAAGGCATTCTTGTGGAGGAGCGAGCCGGCGGCGCGCTTTGGCTCACGATTCACCGGGCGCACAAGCACAACGCCCTGGCTCGCCCGGTGCTCGCGGCGTTGGCGGAGGCCCTCGCCGAAGCAACGGCACGGGATGACTTGCGCTGCGTGGTCCTGACCGGTGAGGGCGACCGGTACTTCGCGGCGGGCGGAGACCTGCTTGACTTGTCCACCGTGCGTGACAGCGCGGCCACTATTGAAATGAGTGATCAGGCGCGCGCCGCCCTTGATGTCGTGCGCGCGTGCCCATTGCCAGTCATTGCCTACCTTAATGGTGATGCGATCGGCGGTGGTGCCGAACTCGCGCTCGCCTGCGACATGCGAATGCAAGCGGCGCATGCGCGTATCGGCTTCATCCAGGCCAGGCTTGCCATCACGTCTGCGTGGGGAGGCGGTCCGGATTTGTGCCGGACGATCGGAGGCGCGCGCGCCATGCGGATGATGAGTCGATGCGAGCTGATCGACGCACAGCGCGCACTGGAGTGCGGGCTGGCCGATGCAGTCATTGCCGACCGACGCGATGGGAACGATGTCAGGGACTTTCTCGAGCCGTTGCTGGCTTGTTCCCCACAGGTGTTGCGTGGCATCAAGGCGCAGGTAAGCGCATGGCGCACGGGGGAGTCCTATAAGGCGGCACGGACGATCGAGCAACAGCATTTGCTTAAGACCTGGCTTCACGAAGATCACTGGCGCGCTTCGGATAAATTTCTCAGCAAGGGAGCGAAATGAGTAACGCCGACAACAGCACGGTGTCCAGCATCGCGGATCCGGTGCTTCGACAGGTCAGTCAGAGCGGCATCGAGGTTCCCGCGAGCGTGGACAGCGCGGCCGTCGATCCCAGCAGAATCGGGAGCCCCGGTACGTATCCGTTTACGCGCGGCATCTTTCCGGACGGCTATCAGGGCCGCCTGTGGACGATCCGCCAGTACTCGGGTTTCGGTACCGCGGAGGAATCCAATGAGCGCTACAAGTTCCTGCTTGCACAGGGGCAGACCGGACTATCGGTGGCGCTTGATCTGCCGACACAGTGCGGTTTCGATCCGACCCACCCGATGGCCAAGCCGGAGATCGGCAAGGTTGGCGTATCGCTGTCCAACCTGAGTGAGGCAGAGATCCTGTTTCAGGGCCTGGATCTGTCAAGAATCTCGACTTCGTTCACCATCAACGGCACGGCCGCGATCATCTACGCGATGTATCTGGCCGTTGCGGACAAGCAGAATGTTCCTCGCAGCAAGCTTACCGGGACAATCCAGAATGACATCTTGAAGGAGTACGTGGCACGCGGTACCTGGATATTCCCGGTCCGGCCGTCCATGCGGCTCATTGCGGACACGATCCTCTACTCGAACGAAGTCTCGCCACGCTTCAATCCCATCAGTATCGCTGGCGCCCACGTTCGCGATGCGGGGGCTACCGCGGTGGAGGAGATGGCCTACACGCTGGCCAATGGCCTCGCCTATGTCGATGAGTTGCGCGCCCGTGGCGGCGACGTGGAGAAGTTCGCTAAGCGCCTTTCGTTTTTCTTCTACGTGCATATGGACTTCTTCGATGAGATCGCGAAGTTCCGCGCGGGCCGACGGTTGTGGGCCAGACTCATGAGGGAGTGCTATGGCGTCAAGGATCCCAAGGCGCAGCACTTTCGATTTGGTGTGGTGTGTGGCGGCTCATCGCTGGTGGCGCCACAACCCTATAACAACGTGGTCCGCGTTGCCGTGGAAACCATGGCCGCCGTCTTTGGGGGCGCGCAGTCGATCTTTACCTGCGCGTTTGATGAGGCGTTCCAGATTCCCACCGAGTTCTCAGCGGAACTGGCTGTGCGCACGCAGCAGATCATTGCCTACGAAAGCGGCATCGGCCGCACGGTCGATCCGCTAGGCGGCAGCTACTTCCTGGAGCAGCACACGGACAGGATGGAGCAAGAGATCCTCAAGGTCATGGAGGAGATCGATGCCTACGGCGGTGTCATCCGCGCCATTGAGGACGGCTGGATCCAGTTGCGACTGGCTGAACGCGGACTTGAGCGCAAACTCGACACGGACTCAGGGCACAACGTGATCGTTGGCCAGAACTATTTCAAGAAGGAGGACGAGGAAATCCGGGTGGGTGAGGTGTTCACACTGGACCCGACCGTAGCGGAGCGTGCCCTGGAGAAGTTCCAGCGCGTCCTCGATACGCGCCAGCAGTCAGCAGTGGACAAGTCGCTGGCCAGGCTCTCCGATGCAGCGGCGAAGGATAACGAAAACGTCATGCCCTACCTGGTGGAGTGCTGTCATGCCTATGCCACCGTCGGCGAGATGGTGGCCAGCCTGAAAAAGCAGTGGGGAGAATTCAAGGAGCCCGTAAATCTATGAGTACCCTGCAAGCGACTGCCGCGCTCGTCGGCAAGCGGATACTGATCGGCAAGCCTGGTCTCGATGGCCATGACATTGGCGCCAAGATCATCGCCCTTACCCTGCGCAATGCCGGGGCGGAAGTGATCTACACGGGCTTGCGGCGCAGTCCGTTGCAGATCGCGCAGGTTGCCGTGGACGAGGGCGTGGACGCGGTCGGGCTGAGCATTCTGTCGGGCAGCCACAAGGAGCTGGTGGCAGAGGTCATTGAGCAGTTGAGGGAGTTTGGCGCGAGCGACGTCAAGGTGTTCGTCGGCGGCACGATTCCCGCTGAAGATCATCCCATGCTGCGCGAACTGGGGGTGTCTGCGGTGTTCACGGCCGATATGCCGCTGGACCGCGTTGTCAGCACGCTGAGCCGGAGCCTCTCATGAGCGGGCCGCTGGCAGGGACCCGCGTGGTCGAGGTGGGGCATATGCTCGCCGGGCCGTACTGTGCGCTGATGCTGGGCGACATGGGGGCCGAGGTCATCAAGATCGAAACACCGGAAGGGGATATCGGGCGCACGGTCAGTCCGCATTTTGTCGGCCCGCACAATGCCTACTTTGCCAGCCTCAATCGTAACAAGAAGAGCGTGGTCCTCGATCTCGCCAGCGATGCGGGGCGCGCGGAACTTGTTCAGATCCTTCGCACATCCCACGCGCTTGTCACCAACCTGCGCCCTTCGGCCATCCACAAGCTCGGCCTTACCTACGAGGCACTGCGCCAATGGAATGAGCGCCTCGTTTGCGTAGCACTGACTGGCTATGGGCTGGATGGTCCTTACTCCGACAATCCCGCTTACGACTACGTGATTCAGGCGATGACGGGGGTCATGGCACTGACCGGTGATCCGTCAGCGCCGCCTACCAAGGCGGGCTACTCCGCGGTGGACAACTCCGCCGGGCTGGTGGCGGCCATGGGCCTGCTGGCCAAGCTCGTGCAAGGGCAGGGCGGGCAAGTCGACGTGGCGATGTATGACGTGATGCTGTCACAGCTCAACTACCTGGCGAGCGCCGCCCTGAATGCTGGCGAAATCGTTGAGCGGCTGGCGCATTCATCTCACCCATATCTGGTTCCTGCGCAGATTTTCCCAACGGCCGACGGATGGCTCACACTGTTTATTACCCACGACAGGTTCTGGAAGACATTCTGCGATGAGGTCGGCAGCCGGGACTGGATCACTGATCAGCGATTCGCCACCATGGACGGCAGGCGAAGGCACCGTACCGAGGTCATCGCTGCCATCAGCGAGGTCCTTCGCACTGCTCCGGCGGCACAATGGGTGCAGCGACTCGGACCCCGGGGCATTGTCGTATCGGAAGTGGGTACGTTGAACGATGCGTTGCGCAACGACATCACGGCGGCGCGCTCGCTGGTCGTCACGTTAGGCGATGGCAGCCTGCCACTGCGCGCGGTGGCCAGTCCGCTGCGCTTCTCTGGCTTCACGCCGGTCTATGGCATGCCACCGTTGCTTGACGAGCATCGTGACGAAGTCCTGGGCAAGGTCGCCGCATGAAGAAGCCGCCCCTCGACCGCCGCGCCCTGGGCCGCGCGCTGACGCAAATCGCGAATGCCGACATGCGCGAACTCGCGCAGCGGCCGCAACGCGAAGCGCTGGCGACGGCGCGCCGGATCGGTATCACTGGCGCACCCGGTGCGGGGAAGAGCACGCTGCTGGGGCACCTTGCGCTGGAGCGAATCCAGGGGGGGCGCATCGGCGTCCTCGCCGTCGACCCGAGCAGCCCAAGATCCGGTGGCGCGATTCTCGGCGACCGCGTGCGCATGGACGAACTCGAGGGCAGCTCGGAACTCTTCATCCGCTCGCTCGGTTCGCGCAGGACTTCCGACGGCCTGGCCGACAACCTTTCCGAAATGCTGGATGCCATGGACGCGTTCGGATTCGACGAAGTGCTGCTGGAAACTGTCGGCGTGGGCCAGACGGAGTACGCGGCGCGAGTCCAGGTCGACACGCTGGTATTGGTGCTGCTGCCGGAGAGCGGGGATACGGTACAGGCGATGAAGGCCGGCATCATGGAGATGGCTGACATCTTTGTAATCAACAAGTCCGATCTTTCCGGCGCGCAGCGGATGGCCACGGATATCAGGCGCATTGCCGCCCTCAGCGAGCATGCCGAGGGCGCCTGGATTCCGCCTGTGTTGTTGACCTCCGCCACTCGCCCCGATTCGATTCGCGAGTTGTCCGAGGCGATCGACCGGCATCAGGGATGGCTGAACACTTGCTCCCGGCAACAGCTTCTGCGCGAGCAGCGTGCCCGCTACCGGCTGAGGCGCCTGATCGAGGCGCGTATTGCCGATGCGATCGGGCGTCAGGATGCGGATTTCCTGAAATTGCCGCTCGAACAGCAGGTGAATCACATTGCCCGGCTTGTCGGGCAGACCGCGCGCAGCCTAAATGGTGCCGCCATGACGGGGCAGGCTTGCCACGCCGAACAACAATGAATGAGTTATCCATGTCTCGCGCCAGGATCCGACTGCAAAAGAGGGCGGTACTTCTGGGCACGCAGCTGTCCGCGTCGGAAGCCGACATCACTGAAGCGCGCCGCGCCGCGCTTCAGTTGCTGCGACACAGCGTGAAATTCGGACACCGTCGCCTCGCGGTGGTCCGATTGCTGGATGCCGTGAAGCTGAATGCAGTCGTTGATGACGAGCTGTGGGATTACTGCGAAGGTGCCGAAGCCGACTTTGCAAATCTTGGCCAGATTCGGGCGCTCCGGGCGATGTGTCGATCAGGTACGGCACGGCAATTGGGCTAGGCGGTGGCAATCAGGCGCTGTGTCATGTGGCGGACCACAAGGCAGGCGAATGGACTCGTGAGCTGTGCATTCCGGGCGGGCAACTCTCCCCGGGAATCCATCAACGGAGGACTGCATGCGTAAACCTTCTATGCGCTTATCACCGTGCGGGATCGCGGTGTGGCTTGCCGCCGCGGCACTGGCGTCTTCCGCTCCGGCCATCGGGCAGGTCAGCGGCGATGTCATAAAGATCGGCGTCCTGGCAGACATGTCTGGCCTGTATGCGGACATGGGAGGCAAGGGAATTGTCGAAGCCGTCAGGATGGCGATTTCCGATGCGGGTGGGAAAGTTGGCGGCAGGAAGGTAGAGCTTGTATTTGCCAATCATTCAGGCAAGCCGGATGTGGCAGCGACCCAGGCGCGGGAGTGGTTGGACCGGCAAGGCGTGGACATGGTGATCAGCGGGCCGAGCTCAGGCACCAGCCTTGCCATCGCGAAGGTGGCCGCCGAGAAGCACAAGCCAGTCATGATCACCGGAGGTGTTGCCGCGCAACTGACCAACGAGGAATGCACACCTTATACCGTCCACTACCTCTATGACACGGTCGCGCTGGCGAGAGGAACCGGCGCGGCCATGACCCGGCAAGGCGGGAAGTCCTGGTACTTCCTGACCGTCGACTATGCGTTCGGCAGCTCGCTTGAGAAGGAAACCACAAAGGTTGTGGTTGCGAACGGTGGCAGGGTGCTTGGCAGCGTCCGCCACCCACTGTCAGCCTCTGATTTCTCGTCCTTCCTGCTGCAGGCGAAGGCATCGGGCGCGCAAATCCTTGGATTGGCCAACGGCGGTGGCGACACCATCAATTCGATCAAAGCCGCCAGGGAGTTTGGTATCACGCGCGACATGAAGCTCGCGGGGCTGATGCTGTTTCTGACCGACGTGCATGCGCTGGGGCTGGACGTGACGCAGGGGATCACGCTGACCGAAGCGTGGTACTGGGATCAAAGCCCGGAGTCACGAAAGTGGAGTGCCAGGTTCCAGGAAAGCATGAAGAAGATGCCGACGAGCATGCAGGCTGCCAGCTATTCGGCAGCGCGTCACTATCTTGCGTCGGTCAAGGAGATCGGCACCGATGATCCCGACCGGGTCATGGCCCAGATGAAGAGCCGGAAGGTCAACGACATGTATGCCGAGAACGGCTACGTGCGCGCAGACGGTCGCATGATCCACGACCTGCGCCTGATGGAGATCAAGCGGCCGTCCGAGTCCAGGCAGCCGTGGGACTACTACAAGCCAGTGCAGATCATCCGTGGCGAAGAAGCGTTCACGTCGCGGGAGGAATCCACATGCGCCGTCTGGAAGTGACAGGCGAGGCATCGGCAACCGGCCGTTCAGGGGAACACCCCTGGCAGTTCTGATTTCGCAAGACGCCCCAGAAGAAGCGCCGGCCAGCGAAGCCGGCGAGCCGGAGCAGTACCAACCACCACCAACACCGGATGGACTAATCAGGAGACATTGATCATGCCAACTCTGCCACTCCGTGCCTCGGCGCACTCACTTCAGGTCGAGCCGTCAGCCGCCGTTCGAGAGGTTATCGCTCGTGGAACCGATCTTCCGATCCTGGACGTGGGACCGTACCTGGCCGGCGAACCCGGTGCCCTTGAGCAACTGGGCGCGGACATCAGGATGATTCAGGAGAACCTGGGGTTTTTCGCGATCGTGAATCACGGCATCCCGCAGGCCCTGATCGACGAGTCATTCCGCCAGACCGCGAGATTGTTCGAGATCCCGATGGAGGAAAAGCTGAAGCACCGCGTGGGCTACCACCACCAGGGCTACCTCCCGCCGAAAGCCTCGATACTGCAGTCGAGCGCGATCATGGACAAGATCGCGCTCAATACCAAGAAGGATACCAATTCGGCCTGGCTGTTCATGCGGAACCGGACGGCCGACGATCCGAAAGTGCGGGCCAATGTCCGCCATCGTGGCCTGAACCAATGGCCAGAAAGCCTGCCCGAATTTCGCGAGGCACTGCACACCTATCAGCTCTCGATGGAAAAGCTGGCGCTGCGCCTGCTGCCGATGTATGCGCGGGCGCTGGAGCTTCCTGCCGGCTATTTCGACGAAATGTTCAAGGCGCCGGAATACTATCAGCGGTGCGCTTACTACCATCCCGAGGAACACATGGAAGAGGGCCAGTATGCCCTGGCCCCGCACTCGGACGGCAGTTTCTTGACGCTGTTGCCGATGACGCCCGTGCCGGGCCTGCAAGTCATGACGCCGTCGAAAGAGTGGCTCAGTGTCAGCTATGTCAAAAATGCGCTTATTGTCAACACCGGGCAGATCCTGAATCGGCTTTCCAATGACCGTTTCATCGCGACGCCCCATCGCGTGGTCAACCCGCCGACCAAACGCTATGCGTTGACCTTCTTCTTCTATCCCGATGACGACGCCAATGTCGGCCCTATCCCCGAATGTGTGGGACCGGGCGAGACGCCGAGGTACGACTCGCGAACGTTCTACGACTTCTTTGTTCCCTATCTGGACGACCTCTATCACTACAACGACAAGGCGTTCATGCAGGAGGTGGAGTCGCCCGATGCGCGTCAGGCCAACGCCTGAGCACTCGTCGTTGACTCAATTTTCCAGGGAGCAGCCAGTGAAGACGATATTGATTGGCGGAACATGGGTCGGTGCCGCGGACGGTTGCCGGATCGACGTCACCGATCCATGTACCGGGGCGGTGTTCACACAGATCAGCCGGGGCGGTGCCGAGGACGTAGACCTCGCAGTGAAAGCGGCACGCTCCGCGCTTGATGGCGCGTGGGGAAGCCTGACAGCCACCGAGCGGGGCCGGATCCTGCAGCGTCTTGGCCAGCTCATCCTGGAAAACGGCGAAGAGCTGGCCCGGATCGAGGCAAGGGATACGGGCAAGCCAATGACGGCCGCGCGTATGGACGCGAAGGCCGTGGCGCGCTACTTCGAGTTCTATGGCGGCGCCGCGGATAAGGTCCATGGGCAGACGATTCCGTACCTCGATGGTTACAACGTCAGCGTGGTTCGCATTCCGCATGGCGTCACCGCCCACATCATCCCGTGGAATTATCCGGCGCAGATGATGGGGCGTACGCTCGCTCCGGCATTGGCGATGGGCAATGCCGCGGTGCTGAAGCCGTCCGAGGATGCCTGCCAGAGCGCGATCAGGCTCGGTGAACTGGCCATGGAGGCGGGATTGCCGCCAGGCGCGCTGAATATTGTCACGGGCTATGGCGCGGAGGCCGGCGCCGCCCTGACTTCGCACCCGGGTATCAACTTCGCCACCTTCACAGGTTCGCCGGAAGTCGGTGCGCTGGTACAGCGTGCCACTGCGGACAATCACGTGCATTGCGCCCTCGAACTTGGCGGCAAGTCTCCGCAGATTGTCTTTGACGACGCGGATCTGGACAAGGCAGTTCCGATCATCGTCAAGGCCATCGTACTGAACGCCGGGCAGACCTGCTCCGCGGGCAGCCGGCTGCTGGTGCAGCAGGGCATCTACGACCGCTTCGTTGGCAGGGTGGCAGAGAGCTTTGCAGCCGTGAAGGTCGGCACGCCGGAGATGGACCTGGATTGCGGGCCCATCATCAACGAGCGCCAGTACAGACGCGTGAAGGCATTCGTGGATGAGGCCCTTGCGACGGGCGTGCCTCTGATTGCAAAGGGAGAGCTGGCGCCTGAACTGCCCCCTGGCGGGTTCTTCGCACCCCCTATGCTGTTCGGGCCAGTGCCACGTGATCACTCGCTTGCTAGCCGGGAGGTCTTTGGCCCTGTTCTGTCGGTCATGCCGTTTGCGAATGAAGAGGATGCCGTCGGGCTGGCCAATGCAACGGAGTACGGCCTCGTTGCCGGCGTCTGGACGGAAAACGGCAGTCGGCAGATGCGGGTGAGTCATCGTATCCAGAGCGGTCAGGTATTCATCAATTGCTACGGCGCGGGCGGCGGGGTCGAACTGCCCTTTGGCGGTGTGAAAAAGAGCGGACACGGCCGCGAAAAGGGGATGGTCGCGCTTGATGAGATGAGCACCATCAAGACCATTGTGCAGCACTACAAATAGGAGACGAGCATGTCGAGACTAGCGAACCATGTTGCCATTGTTACCGGAGCCGGAAGCGGATTCGGCGCAGAGATCGCGCGTGCCTTCATCAGGGAGCAGGCCAGGGTTGTTCTGGTCGATATCAATGCCGATCCGGTGCGAAAGCTTGCAGATGCGCTGGGCCCGAACGCGAGTGCGATGGCTTGCGACGTGACGCAGGCCAGCCAGATTAAAGCCGTGGTACGGCACTGTGCGGATACCTTCGGCATTCCGGACATCGTCGTCAATAACGCGGGGACGACCCATCGGAACCAGTCGATGCTCGATGTTGACGAAGACATCTTTGATCGCGTCTTTGCCGTCAATGTCAAATCGATTTACCACATGGCGCGTGCGGTTGTGCCATTGATGAAGCAACGCAAAAAGGGGGTGATCCTGAATGTGGGATCGGTCGGCAGCATCCGGCCGCGGCCGGGGCTGACGTGGTACAACGGCTCGAAAGGGGCGGTGAGCGTGATTTCAAAGTCGATGGCGGTCGAGCTGGCTGCCGACAGTATCCGCGTCAATGTAATCTCTCCGGTGATGTCCGCCACTGCGCTTCTGCAGGATTTCATGGGGGTTCCAGATACCCCGGAGAACCGGGCCCGCTTTGTTGCCACCATTCCGCTCGGGCGAATGTGCGACCCGGCGGATGTCGGGAATGTGGCAGTGTTCTTGGCGAGTCCGGAAGCGCGGTTCCTGACGGGGGTCGAAATGCCGGTGGATGGGGGGCGCTCAGTCTGATCGTGTCTGCGGAGGCTGGCCTGGCTCCGCGCACGAGGACCAGGATGATGCGCAGGTCGGCCATCAGGATTGACGCTTCATCCAGGAAGCCTTGGGTAACCGCAACCCTGCAACCCTACCCGAGGCTATTCAAGCCATGCGCCCGTTTCGCTATAGTGACAGAGAAATCGAAGCCGTCTATCGCGTTATCCGCGAACGGCGCGACATGCGCCACTTCCGGCCAGATCCGCTGGACGCTGCTGTTCTGGAACGTTTGCTACAGGCCGCGCATCTTGCCCCCAGCGTCGGCTTCATGCAGCCCTGGCGGTTCATCCGCATCACGGATCGTGGTCTGAGAGAACGCGTGCACGCTTTGGTCGACGCCGAACGTCAGCAAACTGCGCACTCGCCCACGGGTTGGCGTCCCCGAGGGAATGGCGCGGGGTCCTCAAATGGACATCCTTTGAATCCGGTTGACAAGGGAAAAGTCGTGTCAGGCCGGGGCGCGCTCGGAGGCGCGTTCCAGCTCGTTCTGCTGCTCTGCGAGACCCAGGTCCCGATGGTAGTTCCGTCCCGCCAGGAGGAACAATGTGGCAGCGGCAAGCGAAACCAGCGGCACCACCTGCAGTGCGCCCAGGAGACCGATGCGGTCGGCGAGCACGCCGGTGAGGAAAGGCGCCGGTGCGGCACCGAGCAGGTTGTTGGCCAGGGTCAGCGTGGCCAGCGCGGTCGAATGAATGGCAGGCCGCGCCAGATTGGCGACCATCGCGCCGGCGGGCCCCCAGGTACCAGCCGCCACCAGCACGCCTCCGGCGATCAGGAGCAGTTGCGCATTGCCCGGGGCGAGCCGCAGGCCCGCAATCAGCAACACACAGGAGAGCAGGCAATAGGCAATGGCGAGCGTCACCTTGCGCCCCGGCGCCTTGCGGCTGACCCAGTCGGTCAGGATGCCGCACAGGGTCATGCCTACGCCGCTGACGATTAGCAGCACCGCCGCGGCCAGCGCGGACTTGTCGGGTGCCATGCTGTAGTAGCGGTTTAGGTAGCTCGGCATCCAGGCCACGATGGCGAATACCGTGAAGAGTTGCAGGCCACTGCCCAGATAGGCAAATACCAGTGAAGGCGCCCCGAACACCGCGCGCAGCGTGGCGGGGAGCGGCAGACGGCCGCGGCCCGTGGTGCGCGCGTTGGCCGCCATCGCCACCGCGCCGGCATGGGTATGCCGGGCTAGCCTGCGCTCGGTCACGATCAGCGCATAGAACAGCGCCACTACGAGGCCGAACAGCGCCATGGCAACAAAGGCTGCGCGCCAGCCGAAGTGCGTGGCAACCACACCGCCCAGCGCCATGCCGAGCACAGCCCCGAACATACCGCCCGAGGTGAAGGCGCCGGTCAGGGTGGCACGCATCGAAGCAGGGAAGGCGCTCAGGATCACCGCCAGGCCCACGCTGCCGTAGGCGGCTTCGCCCACGCCGACGAAGAAACGTGCCGCCATCATGTGTCCGTAGTTAGCGGCGAGCCCGCACGCCAGTGTGCTTACGCTCCACAGTAGCGCCATGACGGCAAGACTTTTCACGCGGCCCCAACGGTCCGCCAGCAGCGAGAACGGCAGGGTCAGCAGCCCCACCATCAGCGCGACGACGCCGCTCAGTGAGCCAAGCTGGCCATCGGTCAGGCCCCACTCCAGCTTCAGGTGTGGGAAAACAGCATTTAACACCTGCCGCGACATATAGTCGGACATCAGCAGTGCAAAGATTAGGGTGAATACCACCCACGCATAAACGGTGGAGCGCGTCTTGCTGACGGTGTGATCCGCAACTGCGCTGGCTGCCTCGGTAAAAGTCTGTCCCATTAGGTTCTCGTGTGGTCTGGTGCCGCGATGATGATTGATCTGGCTCGCGTGGCGGGCACGGCCGGAAATATGTCCGGCTGCGCCCGAAGCCGTGGCAGACGTGTCAGGCTGCGCGCTGCGGCAGGTTCTTCGGCCCGGCCTTGCGGTTGGGCGCCATGCCGTGCGCAGCAAGGGTTTCCTCGGCGCTGTCGTACCAGGTGCCGATGCGGTAGATCTCGCGCGCTTCCTTGCCCGAGGCAATCTCGCGGCCCAGTTCCCTGGCCACGCGGACGCACTGTTCGATCTGCTGCACCGAAGTCATGCGGTTGCCGTGCTGGTCGATGATGGTGTCCTCGATGCCGCAGCGCGGGTGCAGGCCCATGGACATGGCCATCATGTTGAACGGCAGCACGTTCTTCAGCAGCGATTCCGCGGTCAGCGTGCAGCCGTCCGGCGCGCGGTGGATGAAGTTGAAGAAGTTGAACGGGTTGGGGCCGTCGAAGCCGCCGCCGATGCCGATCCAGGTCAGGTTCAGCGGGCCCATGTAGGTGCCGTTGCGAACCAGGCGCTCCAGCGTTTCCAGCGCGTGAATGCCGGTGAGCTGGAAGTGCGGCTGGATGCCGGCGGCCGACAGGCGGCGCAGGTGCTCGGCCACCCATTGCGGGCCAGCCGGCACGGTCATCTCGCTGTAGGCCGCCTGGTAGGCCGGGTTCTCGAGCGACGTACCCTTCAGGTATTCGGGGTACAGCAGCTCCATGATGTTCATCTGCGTGGTGTTGATCGCCACGGTCACCTGGTCGGGCTTCGGTGTCAGTTCGGCCAGCATGTGGCGGGTGTCGTCCGACAGCCACTTGGCGGCCTCGCCATCGCTTTCGGGGGCGAACGAGATCGAGCCGCCGACCTGGATGATCATGTCGGGCACCGCGGCGCGCACGCCGGCGATCAGTTCGTTGAACTTCGACAGGCGCTTGGAGCCCTTGCCGTCCAGTTCGCGCACGTGCAGGTGCAGCACGGTGGCGCCGGCGTTGTAGCAGTCCACGGCTTTTTGCACCTGTTCTTCCATGGTGACCGGAATATCTTCCGGGAAATCCTCGGGCATCCACTCCGGACCATAGGGGGCCACGGTGATAACGACCTTGTCCTGGTTCTCGGGATGCAGCGAATCGTCGAGGAATTGCACGTCTTACTCCTTGCAAAGGTACAGCGAAATCAAATGGGCTTCGGGGCACAAGATCTCAGAACGCACTCGCCGATGATCGCGGCTCGTCACGGTCGGCCTTCAGGGTCGTCGGTGAAATGCGTGGTGATAGCCACTGCCGCGGCGCCCACCCATTAGGTCAGCCGCCGCCCTTGTCACTAAGGTAGGCGGGAAGGAGCCGCGCTGCTTTGCATCGCTTTCCTTAAACTTGACAGTTCATGCCAAAGCTTTACCAGTGCAGGAAGCGACATACGAATGCCAGCAGCCTGCGAAGTCCCGCCAACAGGAGGCGATTCGCCGACTTCCTTTTCGAAGGCCAGTAAGCCACCTAGAATGCGCACATGGCTTCCGGCTCTCGACCTGCGACCTCTGAGCACGACGCTCGGGCAATTCCATAAAGTCATCCGGAAGGTCCAGGCCCACGCAAGGAGGGGTGTGAAAATGGTCGAATTGAAAAACGGACTTTGGAGCCAGACCAGCAGAGTGCTGGTCATGGCCGGGCTTCTGGCGCTATCGGGCGCTGCCCCGGCGACCGAGCAGTCGCAGCAGCGCCAACAAGGCAGAAATGCAAACCAGGCGGCCAAACAGGAGGCGCGTTCGGGCAAGGTCGACTGCCGGGCGGAAAACCAGAAGAGCAACGCTGAGTGCCGGCAGGACAAGCGCGACACGAAGCAGGATGGCCGTCAGGAAAAGCGGGACACCAAGTACTAAAGAGCCGTATCGGTCGACCGCCGTGCCCGCCAGCAGCGTAGCTGCCCTGCGCCGCCAATGCCGTGGGCTGGGCCGGGACTAGCGGTCTCCCTAAAGCGCTTGCCGTTGCCTTACGGGTAGGTGCGCTTTTTATCTTAGTCTCGATGAGGTCATGCGGGACCACTGCGGGCGGGAGATATGGCTCGAATTCTCCCGCTCCCTCATCTTATGAGAATGTGCAGCGCCTTCAGTTCCAGATCGGATCTTCCTTCTGCATCTGGTCCTTGGTCTTCTTCATCCAGTAGGAACCGATCTGGCGCTCAGTGACATAACCCTGCTTTTTTACGTCGATATTGTCGAAATTTCGTAAACCTTTGGCATTCCCGCCTGAGCTTCGTCGCGAGTCAGCTTGCCGTTATGATCGGCTGCCTAGAAGCGCTCGGCAATCAGAGTCTTGGCCTGGGCCGTAGTCGGAGGCGCTGCAGGAACGTCGGAGAGCGCTTCGCTGGCGACTGTTGCAACCGGCCGACATTGTTTTTCCGTTTCGAGCGTTTCAACTCATCGGATGTTGGCGGAGAACGAATTACGCTCCTATGCTCGAACAGGTTGCCTGGCAGCGTGCTGTAAGGCCAGCCATCCAGAATGAAGTCGTGGTTGAACCACCAAGAAAAAAGAAAGAGAGGAGAGCGGGCATGGCACTGAAAAAAATGGCCTTGGTGTCATTGCTGGGATGGCCGCTGGCAACTGTTGCGCAGTCAAGCGTCACGCTGTACGGCGTGATCGACGCCAACCTGGAATACGTCAACCACGCGGGCGTCGTGCCGACGGCGGCCAATGGATTCAATCCTGGACCGGGCAACGATGTTTACCGACTGACTTCGGGAGGGCTATCCGGCTCCCGCTGGGGCCTGCGCGGCAACGAGGACCTGGGCGGCGGCATCAAGGCTCTCTTCGTGCTCGAAAGCGGCTTCGGCATCGACAACGGCTTGTCGCAGCAAAGCGGCCGGCT
>NZ_JAGIQB010000006.1:0-193044 GCF_017815025.1 Cupriavidus phytohabitans | reverse complement strand
TGCACTTCATCGGCGATGCCAGCTCGTTCTTCATGTGACTGGCATCTGACTCTCATTCGTGAAATTGGTTTACTCCGCATACTTAACAAAAATTATCCTGGCTCCGGGGTAACACAGGCTCACAGCTTCCGCTCGGGCCGAGACCGCTTTCAGGGCCCCACGACCGGATTTCTGGCAGGCGGCGCCGCGTGCGAGCGCGAGCCTGGCTCCATTATTCAAGCAGGCAGCTCAGGGCCTTGGAAAAGACCCAATCGGCGCGGGAATGTCGCCCGCGATGGCGCACTGACGCCTTCGCCTCCTGTCTGCGGATAAAGATTTGTAAAAGACCACGGCAGTACGTGCGCCCACGAGGCGCCGGCATGCTGCGGCATTGAATATCGGGGGTCCCACCAAGCAGCAAGGGATAACATGCAGCATTCAAAGGTGTTCGCGCGTCAGGAACTCGATCGCTATTTTTCCTCCTACGTTGGAATGGAGGGAGGCAATCCACGGGCTCCCGTCTGGATATGCGACAGAAGCCCGGCGTGGTCGGAGCCGCTGGTCGCACCGCTGCAGCCGCGTATGGCACCGCCAGCCTGGGACGCCGTGTTCCGCAGCCAGCACCGGGAAGACATGGGCAAGTGGTTCGGCCATCAGTGCATTGCGCGCATCATGGCCGCCGCGCGCGCCGAGGCGCTGCGCGTCCGCCTCGGGGACAACGACTGGGAGCAATACTACTGGCGCCATCTCTACTCGCCCAGGAGCGCTGAATTCCGGCTCAGCCTGTTTCCCCTGCCTGCCCAGGTCGACGGGCGAACGACCTGGTCCAGGGCGTTCCGAGGTCAGCCTGAACTGATCCCGCAGGCGCGCTACCTGGAGCTGTGCCGACATGGCGAACGCTTCCGGTTCCTCGAAAAGACCCGTGCCCGCTGGCGCCCGAAGGCCGTCATTTGCCTGAGCCATCGCCATACCGACGAATACGTCGACGCGTTCTCGCTAAACGGGCTCGCCAGTGAAGAGCATGCACTCCAGCCGGCAGACCAGGTCAGGCGCTTGCGGCTCTTCACCAAGGACGGAACGACCTGGATCATCTGCCCGGCTATCGGCGGCAGCGCAGGGATGACGTCGCAGGTTCAGCTCGATGCGTTTGGAAAGTTTCTAGGCATGCGCCTGGCAGCGAGCGACTTCAAGCATTGCCTCGATCTCGATGCCGTCGACCATGCAGCGCCGGCGCGGCCGGAGCGCTTGCCGCAGGCGCACCAGCGGAGCAGGTTGCCTGCCGCCGCGGCTGGTGGCCATGCTGAGGAACGTGTCCGGCCAGCGTCTCCCGGAATGGAACCCGCCCGGGCGGGAAATTGCGCATTGTTCGCGTAGCGCGACAAGAAAAAATCTGATGTAAATAATTTTCAATTTTCCGAAGTGCATATATTTGGCACGATTATTGTTCTTCATTCATTGAAATTTCCCATTGAGGGCACCGTTATGGCGGTGCCTATTTTTTAACTCTTGCGCAGAGCGGCTGTCGCCGACGAATAATGCCGAGGGGCAACAGCACGCACTCGTCCGTTGCCGCGCCCGACCACGCATTGCGCCCTGGCAATATGCCGCTTAGCTTGTTTCTTGCCGCTCGCCCCAGTAGGGGTCGCGGCCATAGTATGCATGCACCGAGGCACCCCACTCGGGGTCGGCCATGCTCGGCCAGTTGTCCTTGTCGAAGCCGGGCGCCGTCTTGATCCTCTCTGCCGTCATGGCAATCCGGAAGCACTTTTCGTCAGTGTCCATTACCAGGGCACTCCACGGAATTGCGTGCAACCTGTTGCCGATTCCAAGAAAACCGCCCGTAGTCAATACTGCATAGGCGATGCGCCCCCGCGGGACGTCAAGCATGATCTCGGAGATCTTGCCCACGTCTTGGCCGTCCGACGAGTATGCGGTGGTGCCGTCGAGGCTCGATGCAGCCATCACTTGCGGACCTGGCCCTGCGCCGATGCCGGATCCTATGATTGCCGCGCCTTCGGATGGTTTCGATTGCATGGTGTGCTCCCATCGTGTCGGGTTGACGAACAATGGAGATAAGCAACGGGTATGCCTGGCCGGTCTCGCGCGCCACGTCGACAGCGCGGTTGCCGATAGGAAGCGTCCTGCGTAATTTTTTCCAGGCGGTTGAAGGAAGCGGCTGGCAGTGTTGCCCGGGCGCTCTCGAGATATGGACGGGTCGTCAGGCACGCGATGACGCGCAGTTCACGTGCTGGGGCGATTCGTTCTTCAAGGTGGCGGCGGGATTGGGCATTGAAAGGCAGGCGCCTGCTGTTCAAGGCCTCGGTAAGCTATTGATTTTATTGGGACGTGTGGCAGGTTCTGGCTCCGGTTGCTGATGGCAGAAGTCGCGCTGACCCTCTGATCCGCATCCATGAACCCCGTTTCTGGCGCACATGCTTTCGCTACATAGCGGTGCCGGGTCCGGGTGGGAAGCTGCTATCAAGAGCCGTTTGCCATTGCTGCCGTCCGCCCATGAAGCGCACCACCACCATTCCGTCCCCGCCGCCTGACGCCGCCCACGCGCTTGCGCCGGCTGGCGTGCCGGCGGGCGTGGGCTGCCCCGAGGACCGCAATTTCGTCACGGCGCTGGCGCGTGGCATGGAGCTGCTGCGGGCCTTCGGGCCGCAGGACGATTACCTCGGCAATGCCGAGCTGTCGCGCCGCACCGGCATCCCGCGGCCGACCGTGTCGCGGCTGACCTACACCCTGGCCACGCTTGGCTACCTGACCTATATCGAAGGCACGGAGAAATACCGGCTCGGGCAGGGCGCGATGGTGCTCGGCCATCGCTACATTGGGGGCGCGGGCGTCCGCGAGATCGCGCAGCCGCTGATGCAGTCGCTGGCCTTTGCCACCGACTGCACCGTGGCGCTGGCGATGCCGGACCGGCACGCCATGGTCTACCTGGAAAGCTGCCAGCCGCGTGGCGCGCTGGTGATCCGGCTGGCGCCGGGTGCGCGCCTGCCGATGGCGACCTCGGCAATCGGGCGCGCCTGGCTGGCAGGGCTCGACGCCGGGCACCGCGAAGCGGCGCTGGCCGAACTGGCGCGCCACTACGGCGTGCGCTGGCCTGCCGTGCGCAGCGGCATCGAGCGCGCGCTGCAGGACTACGCCCGCCGCGGCTTCTGCGTGGCGCACGCGGAATGGGACCGCACCGTCAGCGGTGCCGCGGCGCCGCTGCGGCTCGCGGGCAGCAGCGAAGTGCTGGCGATGAATATCGGCGGCTCCGCGGCGCGGCTGTCGCCGGAAATCCTGGAGGGCAATCTCGGCCCGCGCATCCGCGACCTGGCCGAGACCCTGCAGGCGCGCCTGTGGCAGCCCGGCGGCGCGCGCGCTTCGATGCGGCTGCCGGCGGACGGGCCCGAGACGGGCGCATGTCCCGCCAGCCGGCGAGCCGCCAATGAATGACACGGTAACAGACCCATATCAACCAGGATCGATGAGGAGATAGCGCATGGAAGTAAGCAACAAGACCGTGGTGGTGACTGGCGCGGCCACTGGCATTGGCCGCGCGCTGGCGCTGGCGTTTGCACAGGCCGGTGCACGAGGCGTGGCCGTGGCCGATCTGAACGCGGATGGCGCCGCCAGGGTCGCCGCCGAAGTCCAGGAGGCCGTGCCATCGTGCCAGGTGTTCGCGCAAGCGGTCGACGTCGCCGATGCCGCCGCGGTGCAGGCACTGGCCGACGAGGCCACGCGCCGCTTCGGGCAGGTCGATGTGTTTTGCTCCAACGCCGGCATCATCCTGCGCAAGGGCCTCGACGCGGGTGCCGACGAATGGCAGCGCATCTGGGAAATCAACGTGATGGCGCATATCCATGCGGCGCGCGCGGTGCTGCCGCAGATGCTCGAGCGCGGCGACGGCTATTTCGTCAATACGGTATCGGCGGCGGGGCTGCTGTCGCAGATCGGCTCCGCCCCGTACGCGGTGACCAAGCACGCGGCGATCGGGTTTGCCGAATGGCTGTCGATCACCTACGGCGACCGCGGCATCAAGGTCAGCTGCATCTGCCCGCAGGGCGTGCAGACCAACATGCTGTTCGGCGAGCAGGGGGAGCGCAAGGGCTTCCTGCAAGAGGGCTCCGTCACCGCGGAGCATGTGGCCGCGGCGACGCTCGAGGGCGTGGCCGACGAGCGCTTCCTGATCCTGCCGCACCCGGAAGTGCTGGAGTACTACCGCCGCAAGGGCCAGGACTACGACCGCTGGCTGCGCGGCATGCGGCGCCTGCATGACAAGGTGATGCAGGAGTTCGGCGGCATCGCGGTGTAAGCAGTAAGCGCGCAGGGCCTGCGCGGGCCAGGCGCCCGCCTCAGGCGTCCGGTTCCGCCGCCGCCTGCGCGTTGCCTTCGCCGCTGGGATCGTGCAGCCGGGTCAGGCTGATGAGGGCGCCGGCGGTCGCGACCGCCGCCGCCACATACAGCGCGATCCGCGCGGCGCCGTCCGGCGCCAGGCTGAACAGCAGTGCCACCAGCGCCGTGCCGGTGGTCTGGCCCAGCAGCCGCGTGGTCGCCTGCGCCCCGCTGGCGCCGCCGCTGCGGGCCGGCGGCGTGGCGCCGATCATGGCGCGGTTGTTGGGCGACTGGAAGAAGCCGAAGCCGGTGCCGCACAGTGCCATGCGCCACGCTATGTCGAGGCTGCTGGCATCCGCTCCCAGCGTTGCCAGTCCGACCAGCCCGCCGGCCAGCATGGCCAGCCCGAGGCCGGCGAGGATGCTGGCCGGGTAGCGGTCCGAGAGCCGCCCCGACAGTGCTGCCATCACCGCTACCATCATCGGCCACGGCGTGATCAGCAGCCCGGTCTCCTGCAGCGAGCGGCCAAGCTGGTATTCGAGGTAGAAGGGCAGCGCCACGAAGGAAAGCATCTGCGTCATGAACGAGCAGAAGGACGTGCCTACCGCCAGCGCAAAGGCCCGGCTGGCAAACAGGTCCACCGGCACCAGCGGCGCGGCGCGGCCGCGCTGGCGCCGCACCAGCAGCCAGCCCAGCACGATCGCGGCGGCAATCCCCGCGACGCCGGCCGCGCGCCAGGCGGCATGGCCAAGCCCGTCCACGCCCAGGATAAACAGCCCGAACACCAGCGCCGACAGCAGCGCGCTGGGATAGTCGAAGCCGCGCGGCTGCGGCGGCGTCTTCGGCAGCGCGCGCCGGCTCAGCACCAGTGCCAGGATGGCCACCGGCACGTTCACCGCGAACAGCCACTGCCAGCTGGCTACCGCCAGAATGATCGCCCCCAGCGAAGGCGCCACCGCGATGGTCACGCCCACCACCAGCGCGTTCAGCCCGATGCCGCGGCCCAGCTTCGTGGGCGGGTAGATAAAGCGCACCAGCGCGGTATTGACGCTCATGATGCCGGCGCCGCCGATGCCCTGCAGCACGCGCGCCGCCACCAGCATCGGCAGGTTGACCGACAGCGCGCACAGCAGCGAGCCGGCCAGGAAGGTTGCAAGCCCGGCACGGTACACACGCTTGTAGCCGAGGATGTCGCCCAGCGATGACAGCGGCAGCAGGCACACGGTCACCGTGAGCTGGTACGCGTTGACGACCCAGATGGTGCTCGACGGCTCCGTGTGCAGTTCACGCGAGATGGAGGGCAGGGCGATGTTGGCGATCGAGCCATCGAGCACGGCCATGATCAGGCCGAAGAAAACGGTGAGAATCGCCCAGGTGCGTTGCGGCTGGGGAAGGCCTTGTTCTGGCTGCATGGGAGAGACATTGAAGACAATGGCGCGCCGCGGAAAGGCGAAGGATGGCGGGCCATCGTGCGGCCTGGCCATTATCGTCCCGCGTGGCGGTGCTCGCAAATCCGACAATTGTGATATGGCGCGCCGGTAAGGCACTTGCGGGCACTTGCAGGCACCGCTGGCGCGCTAGGCCGCGGCGCCGATGTCTTCCATATAGCTGCGCAGCCGCTCGCGCAGCGCCGCGGCAGCGGCGGCGACCGCGGGGGTCCAGCCCGGCGCCGCGCCGCACAGCGCTTCCAGCGCCCGGCACTCGCGCACGATGCCCTTGCGGCGCACGATCATGAACGCCCCAGCCGCAGCATGGATCCAGCGTCCGAGGGCCGCCACGTCGCATTGCGCGATGCTGCGCTCCAGCTCGGGCAGGTCTTGCAGCAGCTGCCTGCGCAGCATGGCCTTGTAGCGCTGGCGGTCGTTGCCTGTCTCGATGCTGGCGTGACCCTGTGCCGCGCCATCCTGGCGCGCGGGCAGATGGTCCAGGCAGGCCTCCAGGTCCTGCAACGATGCCGGCTTGGCCACATAGCCGGCGAACCCGCGCTGGCGCCAGTCCATCGACCACTCGCTGCGCGGGAAGGCGCTGAAGGCCAGCACCGGCACGCCGGGATGGCGCGCACGTACCGCCTCGAGCAGTTCGTGGCCGTCCATGCCGGGCATCTGGATGTCGGTCAGCACGGCATCGACCCGCGCGGTCTCCAGCACCGCCAGCGCCTGCTTGCCGTTGCTGACCACGATCGGCTGGTGGCCGAGCGTTTGCAGCTGTTCGGTGATCAGGGCCTGGTTCAGCGGATTGTCCTCGGCCACCAGGATGGAGGCCCGCGGCGTGATCGGGACTGGCTGTGGCGCTGCGGGCGTGGTGCCCATAGTGCCCGTAGTGCCCGTAGTGCCCGTAGTGCTCTCGGTTCTGCTGTCGGTATTGTCTGGCCCGTTGCCTGGCCCTTGCTCGCCGGTGGAGTCATGGCTGGCGTTGCGGGCTGCCGTAGCCACGCAT
Source organism: Cupriavidus phytohabitans (assembly GCF_017815025.1). NCBI lineage: Bacteria > Pseudomonadati > Pseudomonadota > Betaproteobacteria > Burkholderiales > Burkholderiaceae > Cupriavidus > Cupriavidus phytohabitans. The sequence continues at coordinate 186,303 of NZ_JAGIQB010000006.1, read as the reverse complement.
GCCAGCAACGCATGGTGGCTGTATGCCGTGACCTCGAGAATCCCGGGCGCGCGCTGGTGCGGGCGATGCGGGCCGTCCGGCGTGACCCACACTACCGTGGCGGTGCCCGCTTCGCGCAGCGCGGTCATCGTGGCCAGCGGAAAGTCGCCGCTGGCCACGATGACCCGGGCCGGTTTGTACGCCAGGTATTCCCGCGCAGCTGCCAGCGAAGCCAGACCGCTCGCGCGCCAGCCCGCGGCATTGAGCCATGCTTCAAGGTTTTCCCCGATACGCGCATCCTGGCACAACACCAGAACGTGGCCGTGCGGCGCAGCGGTGTCCAAGTGCCCGGTGGCCTGCCGCGCCGCCGGCACGGTCCGCACCGGCAAGCGCACCGTGAAGGCGCTGCCGATATCGGGCACGCTCGCCACCGTGATGCTGCCACCCATCAGCTCGCACAGCCGCGCGCAGATCGAGAGTCCGAGCCCGGTGCCGCCAAGGCGCCCGGCGCCGGCGGCATCGCCCTGCACGAACGGCCGGAACACCCGCGCCGCCAGCGACGGCGGCATGCCGATGCCGGAATCGCCGACGCGGCAGACCAGCTGTGGTATGCCCTGGCCCTCGGCGCACACCTCCGCGCTGAAGCTGATACGTCCGCTGGCGGTGAACTTGAACGCGTTATTCAGCAGATTGTTGATTACTTGTACCAGCCGCGTGCGGTCGCCCGTGATTTCCACGTCAAGCGATGGTGACAGCAGCAGGTGAAAGCGCAGCGGCCGGCCCGCCGTCATCGGCGCGTAGGTCAGCGCCAGGCTTTCGAATGCGTCGATCGGGCGAAAGGGTTCGTCGACCAGTTCGAGCTTGCCGGCATCGATTTTCGAGAAATCCAGCACATCGTTGACGATGCGCCGCAATGCCCCGGCGGCCGCGTCGAGCGCCTGCAGCCGCGGCGCATGCGTCTCCAGCCCCGGGCTGCGCGCGAGCAGCTCGAGGTTGCCGAGCAGCGCATTGAGCGGCGTGCGGATCTCGTGGCTCATGGCGGCAAAGAAAGTCGAGCGTGCGCGCATCATGGCCTCCGTGGCCTGCTGCGCCGAGCGCAGCTGGTCCTCCAGCGCCTGTTGCGCGGTGCAGTCCAGCACCGCGCAGAACAGCACATCGTCGTCGCGGTAGCGCGCCGGCGCATAGGTAATCTGCAGGAACCGCCCGGTGGCATCGGTGGCATCGGCGGCATCGGCGGCATTGGTGATGGCGGTGGCGTCGGCAGCCGGGGCGGTACCGTCATCGACCTGCACCGCGTCCGTTGCGGCGTCGCTCTCCCGGGCCGCTGCCGGTGCGGCGATTGTCAGGCTGGCAATCGCGGCCGGACCGTCGCCGCAGCGGCGCGGCTGCGCGCCGAACGCTTGTACCAGCGCGTCGGGCATCTGCCGGGAGCCATGCAGCTGCAGCAGCGTGTCGGCTCGCTGGTTGCACATCAGCACGCCGTAGTCGCGCTGGCGCACGATGCACAGCCCCACCGGCGTGGCGCTGACCAGGATATGCGTCATCAGCTCGCTTTCCAGCGCGCGCGAGGCATCGGCATGCGTGCGCCGCAGCAGGTGCCGGCTCCAGTAGCGCGCGGTCAGCACGATGCCGCTGACCAGCACCAGCATGGCCGCCGCGATGCCTGCGAACTCGGCGGCGAGCGCCGCAGCCAGCATCCGGTATGGCAGGAAGTACACCAGCAGTCCAACGCCCGCCTGCAGCGGCTCGACCAGCAGCACGCCATTGCTGGTGTACAGCAGCGTATCGTGGCCGATGTGGCGCGCCCGCGCCGCCAGGTTGTATATCTGTGCCGCCGATGCCACGCCTTCGCGCGGCGACACGTCGATGATCTCGTCGGCTTCATTGACCAGCAGCAACAGCGCCGGCTGGCTCGGCCGGTGCAGGGTCGCCAGGAAACCCTGCACCGGGATGCAGGCGGCGACCAGCGTGGTCGGCCTGTCGCCGGCATAGGCCGCACTGACCAGCATCATGACCGGGGAGTCGTCCACCGGATGCCGCAGCGGGCCGATCCACACCGGCTGGTCGCGCGCCGGCACGGCATGGCCGGTGCGGTCGCGCAGCGCTTCGATCAGGCGCGTGCGCAGCAGCGGGATCAGCGTCGGGTCGAGCGCCATCGGCGCGCGTGCGCCGTTTTCTGGCTGGCGGATGACCACGGCGCTGTCTTCGTCCAGCGCAACGGCAAAGGCGTCGTGATCGAGGCCGAACGCCTGCTGCGTTGCCATGGTGGCCAGCGCGATGCCGCGCAGCCCCGCGAACTGCTTTGGCAGCCTGGCGCCCCAGGCGAGGCGCGTGTCAGGGGTGGCGAGCAGGTGATAGTCCTTACCAACGCCGTCGGCATGGATGCTGGCCGCGCCGGTGCGCCGGAACGATTCGAAGGCGGCATCGCGCGCCGGGTCGACAGCAGGGGTTTCACGCTGGTAGCGGATCGTCAGTACGCTGCGCCGCACGAACGACGCCTCGTTCTGCAGCAGCTGCGACAGCGCCGCCATGTACTGCGCCACGTGCCCGCGCCGGTAGTCGATGTGCCGGCCCGCGGCAAGCCCGGCCAGCAGCAGGCCGGAGAACACCACCACGGCGATCAGCACGGCGATGGTGGCGGCGTAGCGTTGCTGCTGGCGCCGGGATTGCCCGGCCAGCGCATCGAACGCGCTCGTGAGCGATTCGCGCGTGCGCTTCAGGGTTGATTCCATCGACGCGTGTTCAGGCCGTTGCCACGTCAGATAAGGCCATTTTCGTACGCGTAACGGATCAGGCCGGTGTTTGTCTGCACGCCGAGCTTGCGCATGGCGACCGTCTTCTGGCTGGAAATGGTGCTGACCGAGCGCCCGAGCTTGCCGGCGATGTCGGCAAGCTGGATCCCCTGCGCATAAAGCCTTACCACCTCCAGTTCGCGCAGGGTCAGTTCGGTCGCCGGGGCCGCGGCGAGCGCGGCGCTGTCAAGGATGGCCTGCGCCGAAGGCGAGTGGTAGCAACCGTCGCAGCCGATAACCTGGAGACAGGCCCGCACCACTTCATCGGTCGGGTCTTCCTTGCTGACGTAGGCGCGCACGCCCAGCTTCATGGCGCGGCGGATGATGGCGGCATTGGCCTGGGCACTGACCACCACGATGCGGGTCAGCGGATGGCGGCGCGTGAGCCGGTTCAGCAGGTTGAAACCATCCGACGAGGCATCGCCGCGGCCCATGCAGAAGTCGGTGACGGCAATGTCGGCGGGCTCGCGGTCGAGCGCGGCCAGCAGTTCCGTGCCGTTGCCGCAGGTACTGGTGACCTGGAAGTTGGGCGTGCGCTGCAGGCAGTCGCGCAGCGCGACCATGACCAGTGGATGGTCGTCCGCCAGGGCGACACGGATGATTGGGTCGTACATCGTTTTCGGGTCCTCGGTCCTCGGGTTCTTGGCGCTTGCTTTGTCGGGGCACCCGCAGGCGCCACGGCGTCACCACAAATCCGCATTCTGGCTATGTTCCCGGCGCCCCTGAATCGCAATTCGGCTAGTTCCCGGTCACTGCCATCGTGCCGGACGGGCAGGCGGTGCAAGCTGGGTATAAGGGTACGGCCTCAACCCTGCTCGGCTTGACGGCGAACTGCGCGCGAGCAGCGCGATTTTTCCGCGGATCGCGCGCAATGGCATTTGTGTGACATCAATGCACGGCGCAGCTGTGCTTTCCCATGTAAGTGGACTGCCGACGACATATGCCGGGGCGCAGCCGGCAGCCATCAAACTTTCACGCTTGGCGCCCGCGAACGCTGTCCTAGAATGAACCTGACACGCGCCCGCGGCCATCATGCCGCGCAAGGCCCGGCTTGCGCCGGGTGGCGCTTGCGGCGCGTGCCGCGTGGGGGAATTGCCATGCCCGTCTATCAATACCGCTGCGAGAAGTGCGGCCACGTGTTCGAGAAAACCGAACATCTCGCAGAACATGCCTCTGCCCATCCGAATTGCCCGAACTGCGGCAGCCAGTCCGTCCAGCACGCACCGGCCCCGTTCGTGGCAGTGACCCAGCGCAAGAGCTGAGCCGTAACAACGTTCCAGGAGATTTGCGCTCCGCCGCGAGGCCGCAGCGGGGCGTTGGCGTGCATGCCGCCGGGCGATTGCCGGCGGGATGCCGGAGTGGTTTCATGCGTGGCGCATGCACCGCCACGCGCGTTCGCGCTGCGCGCAAGCGGCGATCTCAACCTTGACGGAGGATGCCATGGCCACGAGACCGTTTTCCCAGTTTCCCGCCGACGAGCAGCAACAGGTAACGCAGGCTTGCATGCATGTCGGGATCCCACAGGAGGCGTTCCAGATCACGGACGAAGGCGATGGCGGGGGCCGTCGCGTCAGTGTGAAGCGGCTGGGCACGGACGCGGTCAGCGTCTATGAGGCGGGGCCGGGTTCGGTCTGGGTCGAAGAGTTCGAGAGCGATCTCGAATGCGGCCTGTTCGGCCGCGTGACGGCGTAGCGTGCGGAAAGCGCGGAAAGCGCGGAAAGCGCGGCTCAGTGCCGGCCGCGCTCGCCCAGGCGCGACACCACCGAGGCGCCCGCAATCAGTTCCTTGAGCAGCGCCAGCGAGGCCGCGCCGCTGGTTCGGAAGGGATCGAGTTCGGCGCGCGCCGAGAACTTCAGCAGCGTCGCGGTGTTGATGCGCGCCGCGTTGACCTGCCCCATGGCCCAGCCGGCGAAGTCGCGCGTGCAGGTTTCCTCGAAATGCAGCAGCGTCACATCCTGGTGGCGCGGATCGCGCGCGATCGACTGGAACAGTTGCGAGACCTCCTGCCGGTCGCCTTCGAGCGCCTGCAGGAAGATGCCGTTGCCGTGGCACAGCACGCCGGTGATGCCGTGGCGCGGGTTGCGCTCGAGGCTGGTGGCCAGGATCGCGTCGAGCAGGGCCGTGTCGATGGCCTGGCGGGCACGGCTGGCATAGATCAGGCGGACTAGCATGGTCGTGGCGGTTCCGTGATGGGGAAGGAGCGGATGCTGATTCCGGGGCAGGGCTCCTAGCCGCGGTTATTGTTCAGCAGCGTGAGGAATTCACGCCGCAGGCTGTCGTCCTTCAGGAAGGAGCCGCGCATCACGCTGTTGGTCATCTTGGCGTCGGTGTCGCGCACGCCGCGCCAGTGCATGCAGAAATGCTCGGCCTCCATCACGATGGCGAGGCCGTCGGGGTTCATCTTTTCCTGCAGCAGGTCGGCGACCTGCGCCACGGCTTCTTCCTGGATCTGCGGCCGGCACATGATCCATTCCGCCAGCCGCGCGTACTTGGACAGGCCGATCAGGTTGGAATGCTGGTTGGGCATCACTCCCACCCACAGCTTGCCGATGATCGGGCACAGATGGTGCGAGCAGGCGCTGCGCACGCGCAGCGGGCCCACGATCATCAGCTCATTGAGCTGGCCGACGTTGGGGAACTCGGTCACCGCCGGCGACTTCGCGTAGCGGCCGGCGAAGATCTCCTTCAGGTACATCTTGGCTACGCGCCGCGCGGTTTCCTGCGTGTTGTGGTCGTTCTCGACGTCGATCACCAGCGCGCGCAGCACGCCTTCGATGCGGGTCTGGACCTCGGCTTGCAGCTGCTCCAGCTCGCCCGGCTCGATATAGCGGGCGATATTGTCGTTGGCGTGGAAGCGTTCCTGCGCAGCCTGCAGGCGCGCGCGGATCCGCTCCGAGACGGAAGAGGCCGGGTCGCCGGCGGCCGCGTCGGCCGGTTGGAGGTCTTGCGGGCGGTGTGCCGCGTCCTTGCTGTTCATGGAAAGCGTGGTGGGTTGCGGAGTGGTCCGGCACTGGCGCCGGCGGGTGTGCCGGATTCACTATATGGCAGATGCGGTGGCCCGACAACCTGCCCGCCCGACGCCCTGAGGCCCCTTTGAGGCCCTCTTGGGTCCTCTTTGAGGCCCCATTCCCACTGCGCCGGACGCGCCGCATACCGCACACCCCGGCTTGCCTCCGTGAATTGTTCGTGACAACGCTCAACCTCGCCCCGCGCGACGCCGACAAGCGCACATAATGTCCGCAAACATCAGCCGCCCGCCGCCTGAATGGCGGGCGTACCGCAAGTTGCGGCCTTACTTTTGTCGGGAACAACGTGACCTTGCCGATCGCCTTCCCATGCAGCAGCCTGATGCTGCTCCATGTCGTGACGATACCGCTGCCGGCAACGCCGGTGGAAACGGGCGTGGCGGAGCATCATGCCAGCGCTGCCCGTGCGCGCAAGCCAGGCTTGCGGCGGCCGCTCGCCGTGGGCGCGCGCGTGCCGACAGGCGGGAGTGCCCCCACCGGCTGAGGCGCGCGGCGCCGAGCCAGACCTGGTCAGGCACGCGCAGCGTGCGGCACCCTGCCCGGGCGCCCCGCAACACCTACCAGAGCAGCAGCGCCAGCGCCGGCAGCATCGCGGCCGGCATGACGATCGCCCCCAGGCGCAGGAACTGGCCGGCGCTGACCATATGCCCCTCGCGGCGCAGCGCGGTGAGCCACAGCAGCGTGGCCAGCGAGCCGGTCACCGACAGGTTCGGGCCCAGGTCGATGCCGATCAGCACCGCGCCGGTGACCGCGTGCGACGCATCGCCAGCGGACAGCGCCGACGCCGCGATCAGCCCGGCCGGCAGGTTGTTGGCGATATTGCCCGCCAGTGTCACCAGTCCGCCCACCGCCAGCAGTGCAAGCGCACCGCCATCGCGCGAGGCGGCCGCGACCGCGTCGGCGAGGTGACCGATCACCGCGGTCTGCTCCAGTGCGGCCACCAGCACGAACAGGCCGGCCACCATTGGCAGCACGCTCCAGGAAACTTCGCGCAGCGCCGGCAACAGCAGGTCGCGCCGGGTGGCGCAGACCAGCAGCAGCGTGGCCACGCCCGCGGCGCAGGTGGGCCAGCCCAGTTCGCTGCCGCGCAGCGACGCCAGCAGCAGCGTGATGCCGGTCAGCACGATGCCCAGCGCGGTCAGCCAGGCCTGCAGCGATAGCGGCGGCACCGGGACATCGCTGCCGATCGGCTCGGCCAGCGCATGGCGCTGGGTCCACCACAGCGCTGCCAGCGTCGCCAGCACCGCGGCCAGCGATGGCAGCGCGAAGGCGGCCAGCCATCCCGCCAATGGCGGCATGCGCTCGCCGAAGATCACCAGGTTGGCCGGATTCGAGATCGGCAGCACGAAGCTGGCCGCGTTGGCGATGAACGCGCAAGCGTACAGGTAGGGCAGCGGATGGCGCACGCGCGCCGCACGCGTGGCGGCCAGCACCGCGGGCGTCAGCACCACCGCGGTGGCGTCGTTCGACATGAACGCCGTGACCAGCGTGCCGAAGCCATACACCAGCAGGAACAGCCGCAGCGCCGAGCCGCGCGCCTGGCGCACCGCCAGCGCGGCGACGTGGTCGAACAGGCCGGTCTTGCGGGCCAGTTCGGAGATCAGCATCATGCCGGCCAGGAACAGGTAGACGTCGTAGCCGCGCATGACCGCGGCGAATGCGTCGGGCAGCGCCAGCAGTCCGGTGGCGCATAGCAGCAGCGCGCCGGCGGCGGCCCAGAAGGCCTCGGGCAGGCGGAAGGGGCGGAACAGGACGCCGGCGGTGGTCAGCGCGGCGACCGACCAGATCAGCAGCGGGCTGTGGCTGGACATCAGGATGGGCACGAAGGTGGGGTGAGGGGGCAGGAGTGCGTGGAGTTTACAGGCCGTCCCCGCGGGCGGACACGGCGGGCCCGGCCACGGCCGCAGGCGCCGGCATGCCGGTGGGGGTGCCGGGAAGCTGTGTGCCCGCGGCTGGCGGCGCCAAGGATGTGGCGGGACTGGCCGGGCTCGCAGCGTTGCTTGCCACCGGGGCCACGACAGGATCCGCGGCCGGCGTCACCGGCGCCACCGGAGAAGCCGCCGGCGGCGGGAAGCCGAGCGAGGCGATGCCACGGCCGCCATCCGCGTACTCGGCATATATCCAGTCGTTGCCCGCGCGCACCAGGCCGGCCGGGGCGTCGGGCTCCGTCTCGGGAACGCCGGCCAGCCGTCCTTCCATGTACGCCGCCCACACCGGCAGCGCCGTGGTGGCGCCGAACTCATGCTCGCCAAGGCTTCGGTTGTCGTCGTAGCCCATCCACGCCACCGTGACCACGCCGCCAGCGTAGCCGGCGAACCAGCCGTCCATGGCTTCGTTGGTGGTGCCGGTCTTGCCGGCCACGTCGTCACGGCGCAGGTAGCGGCTCACGCCCGCGCCGGTGCCTTCGTCGACCACGCTGCGCAGCAGGCTGTCCATCACGAAGGCATTGCGCGCGCTGATCACGCGCGTAGGCGCCGCGGCGCCATCGGCGCCGGCCGGGGCAGCGTCAAACAGCACGTTGCCCTCGCTGTCGGTGATGCGCTCGATCAGGTAGGGCTCCACGCGCTGGCCGCCGTTGGCGAACACGCCGTAGGCCGCGGCCAGCCGCAGCGGCGAAGTGGTGCCGGTGCCCAGCGCCAGCGGCAGGTAGCGCGGCAGCCGCCTGGGCGAGAAGCCGAAGCGGCTGGCGAACTCCACCGCATAGGGAATGCCGATTGCCTGCAGCGTGCGGATCGCCGGCAGGTTGCGCGATTCGGCCAGCGCCTGGCGCACGGTGACCGGGCCGATAAAGCGGCCGTCGTCGTTGGACGGCTGCCAGCGCGACGAATTGGCCAGCGGCGCGTCGTTGATGACCGTGCCGGGCGACACGCCGCGCTCCAGCGCGGCGGCGTAGACGAACGGCTTGAAGGTCGAGCCCGGCTGGCGCAGCGCCTGCGTGGCGTGGTTGAAGCGGCTGGCCGCAAAGTCCGCGCCGCCCACCATCGCCTCGATCGCGCCGGTATTGGCGTCTAGCGACACCAGCGCCGCCTGCGGGCCCTGCGCCAGCGTCGGCACCGCCTTGCGGTGGCGGCGCGCATAGCGCTGCAGTCCGCCGGTCACGGCATCGTAGGCCAGCGTCTGCCGCACCGACGACACCGTGGTGTAGACGTTCAGGCCGCGCGTGTAGGCCTCGTCGCCAAAGCGCTCGCGCGCCAGCTGGCGCGCCAGTTCGGCCACGTACTCGGCATGGCCGGCGAAGCTGCCGGGCGTTTCGCCGGAGATGGCCAGGCGCTCGGCGCGGGCCGCGCGGTAGTCCTCCTGGCTGACCATGCCGAGCGCCAGCATGCGGCCAAGCACGTATTCCTGGCGGCGCTTGGCGCGCGGCAGGTTGACCACCGGGTTCATGGTCGACGGCGCCTTGGGCAGCCCGGCCAGCATCGCGCTCTCGGCCAGCGACAGGGCCGCCAGCGGCTTGCCGAAATACGCATGCGCCGCGCTGCCGAAGCCATAGGCATGCTCGCCCAGGTAGACCTGGTTCATGTACAGCTCGAGAATGCGGTCCTTGGGCAGCGACTGGTCGATGCGCCAGGCCAGCAGCATTTCATACCACTTGCGCGCCAGCGTCTTTTCGCGCGACAGGTAGAAATTGCGCGCGACCTGCATGGTGATGGTCGACGCGCCCTGTGCGTAGCCCTGGCCCAGATTGGCCAGCGCGGCACGGAACAGCCCGGAGATATCGACACCCTCGTGCTCGTAGAACTGGTCGTCCTCGGCCGCCAGCAGGGCCTGGACCATGCGCGGCGGAATCTGCTCGAAGGGGATGAATTCGCGGTGCTCGCTGCCGAACTCGCCGATCTGCACGTTGTCGCTGGTGTAGATCCGCAGCGGGACGTCGGGTCGATAGTCGCGCAGGGCGTCGACCGGCGGAAGCTGCCGCAGGCTCAGCACCGCGGCAAAGCCGACGAGCAGGCTGGCGGCCGCAGCCAGCGCCAGTACGGCGCCGCCTGCCTTGACTGCGATTTTTTTCATGCGCGCATTCTACCTGCTCCGGCTGGCCGAACCGGCGTGGCGGTTATCGGGTGGCTGCCAGCGGCAGCGGTCTGCCGCCGTCGTCCCGCTCGGCGGGCGGGGCGACGGTGTCCGGCACGGCATGGAGCGCCGGCGCGGGAGCGGCGGCGCTGTCCGGGTCCGGCTGCGCCGCCGTGGCCGAGGCCATGCGCAGCCTGGCCTCGCCGTGCTGGCGCGCGAACTCGCACAGCGACAGCCAGGTCTGCTGCTGCTCGATGATGGTGAAGTGGTCCGTGCCGGGCATGGTCTGCAGCGCGACCGGGCCGGGCCACGCCGCCATCAGCCGCTCCGAGCAGGCATGCGGCACGACCTCGTCCGTCTCCGCCAGCAGCACCTTGGTGCTCTGCACGACCTTCTTGCAGTGCGAGATCGAATCGAAATGGTGGCGCATCAGCTGCCGCAGCGGCACCAGCGGGAAGCGCTTGCGCACCAGTTCCAGCAGCGAGTCGTAGGGCGTGATCAGCTGCAGGCTCTCGAATTCCTGCAGGTCGGCCAGCTGGATCGCCACGCCGGTGCCGAGGCTGCGCCCGACCACGTGCACGCGGGTGTCGGGAAACACACGCCGGACATGCAGCAGGAACTGGCTGGCATCGGCGACGGCCCCCGCTTCGGACGGACGGCCATCGGAATGGCCCAGCCCCCGGTAGTCATAGGTGGCGAAGGCCATGCCGGCCGGGAGCCAGCGTGCGTATTGCAGCGTTTCCAGCACATCCTCGCCGCGGCCGGGCAGGTAGAACAGCAGGTCGCCCACGCTGTCGCCAGGCGCATGGCAGATGTAGCCACGCACCACGCCGCCGGGAATCCTGTGCGAATAGCCGACGATGCCCTCCGGCAGGTCGCGCGGCGGACGCCGGCGCGCGTCGAACAGCAGGCGGTCCTGGTTCAGCGTCAGGTAGCTCCAGTAGCAGGCGAAGCCGCTGGCGGTCATCAGCGCGGCGGCCAGCGCGTGGCGGGTCTTGAATCGCATGGCAAGTCTTCAGGTGCGCGGCGGGCGTGGCGCCGGGGGGCGCCGGCCATGCCGCCCAAGCTGCGCAGCCTACCTCATTTTTGTCAGGCGCGACGGTGCAGCGCAAGCCAGGCCGCGCAGTTCTTGTACGATATGCCTCATACGCGCGCCCAACCCACCGGCATCCTGGCCGATGGCGCGCCCAGGGAGCAAACCAGCATGAGCGAGCAGAAAGACGAGCAGTTCCGCGCCGAAGAGGCACAGGCCATGGAGCGGGTGGTCGCGGCCACGCGCCAGGTACAGGTGGCATTCACGGCGCTGCAGGCCCACTATCCGCCGCAAGGCAGCGGCAAGCCATCCAAGCTCGCGCTGCAGACCTTCGATGCGGCGCTGCAGGCGCTGGAGGACGCGCAGGCGACATTCGACGAGATCCTGAACGACCTGCTCGACGAAAAACGCTGACTCCGGCGCCGGGGCGCGGCGCGGATCCGTACACGGCCAGTGCGCTGTGATAAGGTTGCCGGACAACAGCCGCCCGGCCTGCCGCAGCGTCCGCCTGCGCGGTCTGCAGCAAGGGACGCAGCAAGGGACGGCCAGGCAGCGGCCGCCACGCGAGCCGCCAGCCATTTCCGGAGACCTCGCGGAGACCCGCCGTCATGCACCGTGCCGCCCATCCCGCCACAGATCCAGCGCTTTCCGGCGCCCAGCGCCACGCCGCCGAAGCAGGCGCAGGTACAGATGACATCGACCGCGCCGCGCTGATCGCGCGCGCGCATGCGCGCTCGGCCGGCTTCGGGCTCGATGCCGGCCACGCGCCAGGTTACGAGGCCCTTGCCGCACGCGCACTGGGCGAGCTGGTCGACGCCAGCCGCGACCTGTACCGCCATGCGCTGCCGGTGATGGAAACCCTGCACGCGCAGATCGCCAACACCGACAGCATGGTGCTGCTGACCGACAGCAGCGGCGTGATCCTGCACAGCCTGGGCGACGGCGATTTCGTCGCGCGCGCTCGCCGCGTGGCGCTGGCGCCGGGCGTGTCATGGTCCGAGCCAAGCAAGGGCACCAACGCCATCGGCACCGCGCTGGCGGAGGCGCGGCCCACCATCGTCCACGCGGGCGAGCACTTCCTGCAGGCCAACCAACAGCTCACCTGCTCGTGCGCGCCGATTGCCGGCCCCACCGGCGAGATCCTGGGCGCGCTCGACGTCAGCGGCGACCAGCGCGGCTTCCATCGGCACACCATGGCGCTGGTGCGGATGTCGGCGCAGATGATCGAGAACCACCTGTTCGCCAACCACTTCCCCGAAGCCGTGCTGGTGCGCTTCCATGCGCGGCCGGAATTCGTCGGGACGCTGTTCGAGGGCATGGCGGCGTTCACGCCCGACGGCGCTTTCCTGGCCGCCAACCGCAGCGGGCTGTTCCAGCTGGGGCTGGCGCCGCAGGCGCTGGCGCTGTCCGGCTTTGCCGGGCTGTTCGGCCAGCCGGTGCGCATGGCGATGCAGGCACGCGCGGCCGGAACGCTGCACGTGCTGACGCTGCCGAGCCGCGTGCAGGTGTTCGCGCGCATCGAATACCGCGCCGCGCCGGTCAGCGTGCGCCAGCCCCTGGCGGAGGAGCCGCTGCCGCCAGCGCTGGCAGCGCTCGACACCGGCGATGCCGCCGTGGCCGCCGTGCTGCGCCGCGTGCGCAAGGTCAGCGGCCGCGATATCCCGATCCTGGTACAGGGCCGCACCGGGGCCGGCAAGGAGTGGCTGGCGCGCGCCATCCACGCCGCCTCGCCGCGCGCCAATGGCCCCTTTGTCGCAGTCAATTGCGCAGCCATCCCGGAAACGCTGATCGAAGCCGAGCTGTTCGGCTATGAGGAAGGCGCCTTCACCGGCGCGCGCCGGCGCGGCAGCGCCGGCAAGCTGGCGCAGGCACATGGCGGCACGCTGTTCCTCGATGAGATCGGCGACATGCCGCTGGCGCAGCAGGTGCGGCTGATGCGCGTGCTGCAGGAGCGCGCGGTGACGCCGCTGGGCGCGGCGCGGGCGGTGCCGGTCGATGTGCGCGTGGTCTGCGCCACCCACCGCGACCTGCGCGCGATGATTGCCGAGGGCAGCTTTCGCGAAGACCTGTACTACCGCATCAATGCGCTGGCGGTGACGCTGCCGGCGCTGTGCGAGCGCAGTGACCTGCCGGTGCTGGTGGAGCGAATCCTGCAGCGGCAGCGGGAGGAGGCGGGGCCTGAATCTCCGCTCCATGTCAGCGCGCAGGTGCTGGCGTCGCTGCGCAGCCATCCGTGGCCCGGGAATATCCGGCAGCTCGCCAATGTGTTGCGCACGGCGGCGATACTGGCCGAGGGCGAGGCGGAGATCGGCTGCGAGCACTTGCCGGAAGGGTTTGAGCAGGAGTGCGGCGGACCGGTGGAACAGGCGCCTTGCGCTACGACGGCGCCTGCCCCGGGTGCCAGCCGCATGCGCGACTGGGAGGCCGGCGTCATCCGGCAGGCGCTGGTACGGCATGGCGGCAACGTGAGTCATGCCGCGCGCGAGCTGGGGGTGTCGCGCAATACAATCTATCGCAGGCTGAAAGAAGGGTTGGAAGACGACCCGGCAGCGGAGGACTGACACTCAGGCGAGGCGCTTCGCTTCCCGCTGGTTTGCTCCCCTCTCCCGCAAGCGGGAGAGGGAGCACACAATCTGCGAGCATTTCACAACCCTGGCTGCGCAGCCAGCCACGCCGCCTCTTCATCGCTGAACAGCTCCGACCGGGTCAGGAACCTCTGACCCGTCCGCCCCTCCAGCGAAAACATCCCGCCCGCCCCCGGCACCACGTCGATCACCAGCCGCGTGTGCTGCCAGTATTCGAACTGCGCGCGCGTCATGTAGAACTGCGCGCCGCCGATCTCGCCGAGCCGGACATCGGCCGGGCCGACCAGCAGCTCGCCGTCGGGATAGCACATCGGCGCGCTGCCGTCGCAGCAGCCGCCGGACTGGTGGAACATCAGCGGGCCATGCCGCGCACTCAGCTGCGCGATCAGCGCCAGCGCGGCAGGTGTTGCCACCACGCGGGCGACGGACGGTGCAGCAGATGCGGAAGCCGGCATGACCCTTCTCCTCGTCAGGCGTTGAGGTCCAGCACGACCCGGCCTTCGATCTTGCCGTCGCGCAGGCGCCCCAACACATTGTTGATGTCATCGAGCCTGGCGGTGGACACCGTGGCCTTCACGTCGCCATGCGCGGCAAAGTCCAGCGATTCCTGCAGGTCGCTGCGCGTGCCGACGATGGAGCCGCGGATGGTGATGCCCTTGAGCACCACGTCGAAGATCGGCGTGCCGAACTCGCCCGGCGGCAGCCCGTTGAGCGCGATGGTGCCGCCGCGGCGCACCATGCCGATTGCCTGCGAGAAGGCGATCGGCGACACCGCGGTGACCAGCACGCCGTGCGCGCCGCCGATTTCCTTCTGCAGCCACGCGGCGGGATCGGTGGTGCGCGCGTTGACGGTGGCCTCGGCGCCGAGCTTGCGCGCCAGGGCAAGCTTGTCGTCATCGATATCGACCGCGGCCACGCGCAGGCCCATGGCACGCGCATACTGCACGGCCACGTGGCCGAGGCCACCGATGCCTGAGATCACCACCCACTGGCCGGGCCGCGTATCGGTCACCTTCAGTCCCTTGTAGACCGTCACGCCCGCGCACAGGATCGGCGCGATCTCGACAAAGCCGACCTTGTCGGGCAGCAGGCCCACGTAGTTGGGATCGGCGACGACATATTCGCCATAGCCGCCGTTGACGGAATAGCCGGTGTTCTGCTGCTTCTCGCACAGCGTTTCCCAGCCTTGCAGGCAGTGCTCGCAGTAGCCGCAGGCGCTGTACAGCCACGGCACGCCGACGCGGTCGCCTTCCTTCACGCGGGTGACGCCGCTGCCCACGGCGGAGACGAAGCCCACGCCTTCATGGCCGGGGATAAAGGGCAGGGTGGGTTTGACCGGCCAGTCGCCGTCGGCGGCGTGCAGGTCGGTATGGCAGACGCCCGAGGCCTCGATCTTTACCTGGATCTGGCCGGGGCCGGGTTGGGGAACAGGAACTTCGTCGATCGTGAGCGGCGCGCCGAACTCGCGCACCACGGCGGCTTTCATCGTTGCAGGCATCTCGAACTCCTTGAATGACTCCGTGTCCGGGCTGGCCCCGCGCCCGCGGGGCACAACCCGGATCATGGCACGCGTGGCGCCGCTACGGGCGGCCATTGCGCCATGCCTTGAGCACCGTCAGAAAAATCCGAGTGCGTTCGGGCTGTAGCTGACCAGCAGGTTCTTGGTCTGCTGGTAGTGGTCGAGCATCATGCGATGGTTCTCGCGGCCGATGCCGGACTGCTTGTATCCCCCGAACGCGGCATGCGCGGGGTAGGCGTGGTAGCAGTTGGTCCACACGCGGCCCGCCTGGATGCCGCGGCCCATGCGGAATGCGCGCGCGCCGTCACGTGTCCACACGCCGGCACCGAGGCCGTAGAGCGTGTCGTTGGCGATCGCAAGTGCTTCTTCCTCGTCCTTGAAGGTGGTGACCGACACCACCGGCCCGAAGATCTCTTCCTGGAAGATGCGCATCTTGTTGTGGCCGGCAAATACGGTCGGCTTGACGTAGTAGCCACCCGCGAGGTCGCCGTCCAGCGCATTGCGCTCGCCGCCCGCCAGGCACTGCGCGCCTTCCTTGCGGCCCAGGTCGATGTACGACAGGATCTTCTCAAGTTGCTCCGCGGATGCCTGCGCGCCGATCATGGTGCCCTTGTCGAGCGGATGGCCCTGGCGGATCGCCGCCACGCGCTTGAGCGCGCGTTCCATGAATCGTTCGTAGATCGACTCCTGGATCAGCGCGCGCGATGGGCAGGTGCAGACTTCGCCCTGGTTCAGCGCGAACATGGCAAAGCCTTCGAGTGCCTTGTCGAAGTAGGCATCGTCGGCGGCCAGCACGTCTTCGAAGAAGATGTTGGGCGACTTGCCGCCCAGCTCCAGCGTCACCGGGATCAGGTTCTGCGACGCGTATTGCATGATCAGCCGGCCGGTGGTGGTCTCGCCGGTAAAGGCCACCTTGCTGATGCGCGGGCTCGATGCCAGCGGCTTGCCCGCCTCCAGCCCGAAGCCGTTGATCACGTTGACCACGCCCGGCGGCAGCAGGTCGCCGATCACCTCCATCAGCACCAGGATCGACGCGGGCGTCTGCTCGGCCGGCTTGAGCACCACGCAGTTGCCGGCGGCCAGCGCAGGCGCCAGCTTCCAGGTCGCCATCAGCAGCGGGAAGTTCCAGGGGATGATCTGGCCGACCACGCCCAGCGGCTCATGGAAGTGGTAGGCGACGGTGTCGCCGTCGATCTCGGAGATGCCGCCTTCCTGCGAGCGGATGCAGCCGGCAAAGTAGCGGAAGTGGTCGACCGCCAGCGGCAGGTCGGCGGCGGTGGTCTCGCGCACGGGCTTGCCGTTGTCGATGGTCTCGGCCACCGCCAGCAGCATCAGGTTGGCCTCGATGCGGTCGGCGATGCGGTTCAGGATGTTGGCACGCTCGGTGGTGGAAGTGCGTCCCCATGCGGCCTTGGCCGCGTGCGCGGCGTCGAGCGCTGCGTCGACGTCCTGCTGGTTGGAGCGCGGCACGCGCGTGAACGGCTTGCCAGTGATCGGCGTGATCGACTCGAAGTACTCGCCGCCGGCGGGCGGCACCCACTGGCCGCCGATGAAGTTTTCGTATTGCTGCTTGTAGGGGTTGTTGACGCCCAGCTGGGCGATTTCCGCCATGTTCATGTCTCGCTCCGTTCGAAGGATTTGTGTCGTGTCGTCACGGCGTGGGACCGTGCGCAAGGGAGCAGATCGCAAGAGGTGTGCCGGGGCGCAAGAAGACGGAAAAGCGGGGGCGAATCGAAGAACTGACCGCGAAATCAGCCCGGAGGTGTGTCACGCGCTGCCGGTGTGTGCCAGCGCGTGACAGCGGCTGTTCCAGATTGGAACACCGGGTGAACTGAACTGACGCCGCTCAAGCCTTCGGGCGCGCGGATGCCGGATCGTAGGGCGCGCGCAGGTGGACGCGTGCGGGCAGCAGTTCGCCGGCCAGGTCGACGTGGTAAGTGCCGGCCTCAAGCCACGCCGCATCGGCCGGCCCGTCCTCGCGCGCGAGCAATGCCATGCCGACCGGGCAGCCCAGCGTATGGCCGAACGCGGCGGAACTGAGCGATCCCACCGCGCGCACGCTGCCGTCGGGGCCGGTGCGCAGTATGGCCTCCGCGCCCCACATCATGGCATCGCTGGCGCCGTCCACCGTCACGACCACCATGCGCCGTGTGGGACCGCCTGCCTGCCGCAGTTGCAGCAGCGCTTCACGGCCGCGGAAGCCGATGCCGCTCGCCAGCTTGCAGGCGAACGACAGTCCCGCCTCGAACGGGTTGACCGACGGCGACAGCTCGCGGCCCCAGGCGCGGTAGCCCTTTTCCAGTCTCAGCGATTCGATGGCGTAGTAGCCGGCATTGACCAGCCCGAGCGTGCGCCCGGCTTCGTGCAGCGTCTCGTAGACGCCCACCGCGAATTCCACCGGCACGTACAGTTCCCAGCCCAGCTCGCCCACATAGGTGAGGCGCGTCGCGCGCACGGTGGCATAGCCGAGGTCGATCTCGCGCGAGCTGCCGAAGAGAAAGCCATCATTGGAGAAATCCGCGCGCGACACCGTCTGCAGCAGCTCGCGCGAGCGCGGTCCCATCACCGCCAGCACCGCGTACTGGCCGGTGACGTCGACGATCACGCAGCGCTTGTCGCCCGGGATCAGGCGCTCGATATAGCTGAAGTCGCGCGTGGCCTGCGCCGACCCGGTCACTACCAGGTACTGGTCGTGCGCCAGCCGCGTCACGGTCAGGTCCGATTCATAGGTGCCGCGTTCGTTGAGCATCGCGGTATAGACGCTCTGCCCCGGCGGCACCGCCACGTCATTGCTCATCACATACTGCAGCACCGCCTCGGCATCGGCACCCTTGACCAGATACTTGGAGAACGAGCTCATGTCGAACAGCGCCACGCCTTCGCGGCACGCGCGGTGCTCGGCGCCGCTCCATGGCAGCCAGTTCTGCTGGCCGAAGGCATATTCGATCCGCGGCGATGCCCCCGGCGGCGCGAAGAAGTTGGGCCGCTCCCAGCCCATCTTGCTGCCGAAGCTGGCACCGGCCTCGCGCAGGTGCGCATACAGCGGCGAGCGCCGGAACGGGCGTGCTGTCTCCAGCTCGCGATTCGGCCACGGCATCGCGTAATGCAGGCCGAGCGTTTCCTTGATGCGGTCGTGCAGCCAGTTCTGGTTGCCGTTGAAGCCGGCGAAGCGGCGGATATCGACGGGCCACAGGTCCATGGTCGGCTCGCCCGCGGCGATCCATTCCGCCAGCGCCATGCCGGCGCCGCCGGCGGAGGCGATGCCCATCGAGTTGAAGCCGGCGCCGACGTAGAAATTGCGCAACTCCGGCGCTTCGCCGAGGATGAAGTTGTTGTCTGGCGTGAAGGATTCCGGGCCGTTGTAGAACTGCCTGACCTGCGCTGATTCCAGGGCGGGCACGCGAACCAGCGCATTTTCCATCAGGACCTGGAACTGGTCCCAGTCGTCGGGCAGCAGCTGGAACTCGAACGGCTCCGGTATGCCCTGCATGCCCCAGGGCTTGGCGTCGGGCTCGAAGCCGCCCATCACCAGCCCGCCGACTTCCTCCTTGAAGTAGATGAAGCCGTCCGGGTCGCGCATCACCGGCAGGTCGGGATGCACGCCGGCGATGCGCTCGGTGACGATGTAGTAGTGCTCGGCCGAATGCAGCGGCACGGTCACGCCGCACATCAGCCCCACCTGCCGCGCCCACTGGCCCGCGCAGTTGACCACGATCTCCGCTTCCAGCCGGCCCTCGTCTCCGTTCTTGTTGCGCCAGCTGATGCCGGTGGCACGGCCGTCGGCGGTATGGATGGCGGTGATCTTCGTGTCCTGCGCGATGATGGCGCCGCGGCTGCGCGCGCCGCGCGCCAGCGCCTGCGTCAGGTCGGTGGGGTTGGCCTTGCCGTCGCCAGGCAGCCAGACCGCGCCGCGCAGGTCGTCGGCACGCATCGCCGGCCACAGCTCCTCCGCCTGGGAGGGGGAGATGACTTCGCACGCCACGCCATAGGCGCGCGCCACCGCGGCGGTGCGGCGCAGCTGCGTCATGCGCTCGGCGGTGCGCGCCACGGACAGGGAGCCGCACTGCTTCCAGCCGGTGCCAAGGCCGGTTTCCGCTTCCAGTTCGCTGTAGAGCTGCGTGGAGTAGCGGATCAGCCTGGTCATGCTTTCCTGCGAGCGCAGCTGGCCGACCAGGCCGGCTGCGTGCCAGGTCGTGCCGCACGACAGCTGGCCCTGCTCAAGCAGCACCACATCCTTCCAGCCCAGCTTCGTCAGGTGGTAGGCAACGCTGCAGCCGACGATGCCGCCGCCGATGATGACGACACGGGTTTGGGTGGGAGGCGTGAGAGGCATGGCGGGTCTCAGTGGGGGCGCGGATCGAGTCTTGATGTTATTCCACAAAATGCCAATTAACAACACAAAATGCAACATACCTGCGCTGGGAAATCGCCCCGCCAAATGCCTAAGGCGTTGAAAGCAAAAAGCAAATGCGCATGAAAGCTGATCTGCGGCGAACTTAATTGCGTTTCGGCCGCCATGGGCTAGTGTGTAGCCATCCCGCCTCTTTGCTGCTGCCCTGCACAAAGGCGCGGGGTGAGGCATTTGGACCTGTGGCGCGTGATGGTTGTCGCTGCGCTGCCGGCGCCGGGGGAGAAAAAGATGTCTCCGAAACAAGAAATCGCGCCTGCCGGCATCGCGCAGGCGGGGGAGCACGGCGCCATGCCGGAGGGCGAGGACCCCGGCGGATTGCTGGGATCCAGCCAGGTGTTCCGCAAGGCGATGGCGATGGTGGCCCGGCTGGCCCGCGTCGAGGTGCCCGTGCTGATCCTGGGCGAGACGGGTACCGGCAAGGAACTGGTGGCGCGCAGCCTGCACTACCGCGGCCGGCGCCGAGACCGGCCTTTCGTCCCGGTGGATTGCGGCGCGCTGCCCGAAACGCTGTTCGAAGGCGAGCTCTTCGGCCACGTGCGCGGCGCCTATACCGATGCGCGCCGCGATGCAGCCGGCCTGGTCGCGCAGGCAGAAGGCGGCACGCTGTTCTTCGACGAAATCCATGCATTGTCCCTGCGCAGCCAGGCGGCGCTGCTGCGCTTTCTGCAGGACTTCCGCTACCGGCCGCTGGGCGCCGCGCAAAGCCGCAGCGCCGACGTGCGCATCGTCGCCGCCACCAACCGCGAACTGAAGCAGGGCGCGCTGGAAGGCTGGTTCCGCGAGGATCTGCTCTACCGGCTCAACGTCGCCAACGTCCGCATGCCGAGCCTCAGAGAACGCCCCGAAGACATCCCGCCGCTGGTCGAGCTGTTCGCGTCCCGCTTCTGCGCGCGCTATGGCTGGCCCGGCTGCCGGTTCGACCAGGACTCGCTGGCGTGGATGCTGGCACAGCCCTGGCGGGGCAACGTGCGTGAGCTGGAAAACTTCGTGCAGCGTTGCCTGCTGTCGTGCGAGGGGCGCGTCGTGCATGCCGAAGGCTGCCCGGCGGCGCCTTGCACGGTCGACTTGGCCAGCGAGGCTGCGCCCGGCATGCAGCCATTCAAGGAGGCGCGCAACCAGGCCCTGGCGGTATTCGAGGCGGCCTACCTGCGCTCGGCGCTGGCGCGCAGCCACGGCAACGTGTCCGCGGCGGCGCGTGAAGCGGGCAAGGAGCGACGGGTCTTCGGACGGTTGCTGAAGAAGCACGGCATCGACCGGGCCGAGTTCTCCTAGCCGGCTTGCAGGCGCGCTTGCGATGCGGCCGATGCGGGCCGATTCATGGGTCGACTCAGGTGAGCGCGTGTTCGGCGGTGGCAAGCAGCGTGCCGAGCGGGATGCGCGGCAGTGCGTGGATCGCGTCGTAAGCGAGCGCGAACGGGTCGAGCCTGGCCCCGGCCGGCACCGGCGCGTCCATGCCGCTGACGACAAAGGCAAGATAGAAGCGCTGCTGCGGATTGTCCTGCACCGTGAGCTGGCCGCCGTGGCGGGCCATCACGTAGTGCGCCAGGTAAAGGCCGAGCCGGTTCAGCAGCCAGGTGCGCGCATCGTCCGTGGCCGGCCGCAGGTCGGTGCCATCGACAAAGGCCGCGAGCCGCGCGAACTGGCCCTGCGGATCGTCCCACAGGGCGCTGTGGGGCACGATGCCGGCGACCTGCGCGAGTTCGCCCAGCATGTCGCGCTGGCGCGCCTTGAGCGTGTCCAGCCAGGCGCGGCGGGCGGCCAGCGAAGGGAGGGGTTGGGCGGGCTCGGTCAAGTCGGTCAAGTCGGTCAAGTCGGTCAGAAGCGGTACTCGATAAAGACGATGCCCTCGTCCCGCAGTGCCTGCCGCAAAGCCGCAGAAGGCGGGGCGTCAGTGAACATCCAGCGTGGATCATAGCCCGGGACGTTGTTGCGCAGCCAGACGTCGCGCTGGATCTGTTCGCGGATGCGGTCGGTGAGTTCGACCTGATTCGCAATCCCGCCGCGCTGTCCGGGCACGCCGATCCAGCGCGTGTATGACTTGGCTTCGCCCGCCAGCACGCCGCCGCCGGCCTGCGGCACGGGCACATCCACGTAGCGCCCGCCAGTATTTGGCACCGGGAAATGCTGTTGCCCGGGCGCGCCGTACAGCTGCTGCAGGTGCGTCTCACGCTCTTGCCACAGCATGGGCTGGCGCATGCGGCTGATCTCGTCCCAGGTGTAGGTGGTGGCATTGCCCGGCCCGAGCATCAAGGGCTCGCGTGGCGGCGGCGTGATCAGCACGCGGCCGGCCTGGCCGGTGCCGAGCGACAGCGGGCCCGTGGTCGACAGGGGCGACGCCGGCGCAAACGGCACTAGCGCCTGCGGGCCGACCGGCACCAGGGCGGTGCTGGCGGCACCTGCTTCGCTGCCGGCGCCCAGCATTAGCGGGGCGTGGCCCGTGGCACCCGACGCCGGGGCGACCAGCGACTGCGTGCCCGCTGGTACCAGCGCGGTACTGGCCGCGCCGGTTTCGGTGCCCGCGCCCAGCAGCAGCGGCGCCGGGCCCGCTGCCCGTGACGGCACGGTCGCGGTGGCGGCGACCCGCATGCCGCCGCCTTCGAGCAGCTGGTACAGCGTCGCGGTTTCGCCGCGCACCATGATCACCAGGTCGGGGCGAGAGGCGACGGTCACGAACATGGCGCCGTCCTCGCCGATTGTGATGACGTACTCGCCACGCTCGATGGTGCGGGCCGCGGTCGTGCCGCGGCCGGCCAGCGCGGTGGTGCCTTCCGCCAGCGGCGCTGCGCGCGGCAGGGCGGCGCTCATGCGGAAGGCCCCGCTGAAAATGCCCAGGTAGCCGGTGGCCACGCTGATGAAGCCGCCGAGCACCATCGCGTCGCCGGCCCGCTGCTGCTCGGGCGTGAAGACGTCGTGCGCGCCGGTGGCCAGCGCGTAGGCGGAGCCGATGCGCATCGATTCCTGGCCCTTCTGCACGCCATAGACGCCAAGCGAGATTTCCAGCGCGGCGAAGAATGCGATGCCGGCAGCCGAGGTCGGCGGGAAGATGGCGAGCAGCAGCGCCAGTGCCGACAGGGCGGCCACGACGACTGACTCGACCTTCTCCCAGAACGCGTTGCGGTCCATCTCATCCTGGATGGCGGTGCGGACCTCCGGGTCGGCGAGCGGCAGCAGGCTCCGGATGACAGGGCCGAAATGCTCGTAGCCGACCTCGTTTGCGCGGATCTTGCTGATCAGTTCGTCGTAGTTGCCGCGGCGCGTGGTGATGGCCGAGATAATCTGTTCGCGTATCTCCAGCGCGGTGCCGGTGCGCAGCGTGTCGAGCATGCCCTCCGGCAGCACCTTGTAGCCCTCCGGTCCCAGTGCCTGCATGATCGGCCCGACCCGGGCCAGCGCTTGCCGGGTCGCCGCGGGATCGGGAAACATCTGGTGCAGCTCGGCTTCGGCCGATCCCGCCGGCGGGCGGTACAGGCTGGGCCGCGCGCTGCCGCCGGCGATGGTCGGGGTCGCCGCGCCGGTGGCGGGCGCCGGCGCGAGGCCGTAGAGCGCGCCCAGGTCAGGCAGGAGGGACTGGCCGGCCGGCGTGTCGAAGCGCGACGGCGGACGGATGCCCGCGCGCAGTTCGGTCGGGGTGGCCCAGCTGCCGAAGCTGCGCGCCTCGCGCTCGGTCCGCGAGGCGGAGATCTGCGTTTCCAGGTGGCAGCCGGTGCAGGCCCGGAACTCGCCGAACGCCTGCCTCGCGCGCAGCTCGCGCATCAGCGGGTCGCGCATTTCCTGCAGCTCGAAGTAGGGGCGCGACGCGCCGGATTGCGTCATCCCCATTGCCGCCAGGTCTTCGCTGGGAATGACTTCGTCCACCAGCTCCGACCACATGCCGAGATTGCGCTTGTTCGCCAGCAACCGGTGGATGGCCGTGGTCTTCACCAGCTCCTTGAAGGACGACACGCGCTCGTCCAGCGAGCCGGTCAGGTTCAGCACGGTCGGGTTGGCCGGGTCGGGTGGCGCCACGCACATCTGCGGCGCGGCCGGGGCTTCTGCGCGGCAGACCTGGGGCTCGCCGGCGGATGGCGCCAGGCTCAGCGGGGAAGAGGCCTGGCTGGTGGATGAGGTGGATGAGGTGGACGAGGTGGATGAGGTGGACGAGGTTGACGCCGAGGAGGACTGCAGCGGATCCCGGCGCAGCGTCGGCGCGGATTGCGCGCGACGGCCGTCCTGCAGCACGTGCGCGAGTTCGTGCCCGAGCAGCCGCTTGCCATCGCTGGTGTGCGGCCGGTACTGGCCTGCGCCGAAGGCGATGTGCGAACCGAGGGCGAAGGCACGGGCGTCCAGTTGCGCCGCGCTGGCGGCAGCGTCGGCATTGTCGTGGATGCGGACGTCGGACAGGTCGGCCTGGTAGCGCGCCTCGAAGAAGCTGCGCTCGCTGTCGCCGAGATGCCTCGCATGGCCCAGCGACAGGTTGGAGGAACCGGCAGGCAAGCCATGGCCGCGCGGCTTGCGGCGCACGGTGCCGTGCGCCGCGGCCCGGCAATGGGGGCACGGCGGCTGGCCGGCCGCGCAGGTGCAGCCGGCGGGCTTGCCGGCCAGCGCGGCATCGGCCATGCGGTCGGCTTCGGCTTCTTCGGGGTCGCCGGGTGCGCCCACCGTGTGCCTGGCGCGGATCTCGCCACGCGCGTAGAGGTCCTGCAGGGCCAAATTGCCAGGCTGCGCGGCGCCGGCAAGGCGGGTGCCGGCGGGGTCGGCGCCGCCGCGCTGCTGGCGTCCGGCACTGGCAGGCTTTCCGGCCCGGTCGCCCCGGTCGGTGCCGGCGGCGTTGGCGGTGCGGTCAGCGTGGGCTCGGGTCTGCATGGCGTTCTCCGGCGGCTCAGGCGCACCGGGTGGCGGAGCAGGTCAGGTGGAGTTCCACGCCCTGGTCCGTCACCTGGGGATCCAGGATCGTATCGAGGCTGGGCGGCGTAAAGCCATCTGGCTTGTCCTCGACCGATTTCACTTCCCAGCTGCCATCCTGCTTCTTCTGGTAGGTGACGTCGACGTCCTGGATAAAGCCCAGCGGATCCAGCGGGTCCTTGTACTGCCAGCTCACCACCAGCGTTTCACCGGGACGCTTGGCGTTCGCCTTGCCGCGGACGTTGGCGCGCCACACGGGCATATTGACCGGCCCGACATCGCCGAAGCGCTCCATGAAGTCGCCGCGCAGGAAGCTGCCGAGCCTGACGTACCACGGCTGGTCGGCGTAGGCCAGCGGGCCCACCGGCGCGTAGCCCTTGGTTTCCAGGTCCCGCGCCATCTTCTTCTGCCGGCCAATGGTCTGCGCGGCGAACAGCGCGATGTTGAAGGTGCCCGCGCCCCAGCTGGCATAGGGGCCGGCCTTGCTCTGCGGCGGCGGCGTCTTGACCACCACCTCGACCTTGTTGCCCGCGCCGAAGGCGCCGTAGCTCTGCGCGTCGGTCGCCAGCCGGGCCAGCTGCGCCTGCTGCTGCGGCGTCGGCGCGACCTCCAGCTCGATATGGAGGATGCGGCGTTGCGGCGTGCCCTGGTGTTCGATGCGGAACCATTCGTTGCCGATCTTCTCGCTGCGCCCGGTGCCGGGCTCGAAGTTGGCGAGCTTTTCCAGCCCCTTGCTCAGTTCCTTGTACATCGTGTCGGGCTGCTGGTAGAAGTCCAGCGAGTTCTTCATCGTCTTGAGCTGGATCAGCCCGCCGCCCTCGATGCTGGCGCTCTGGCCGGAGAAGGGCAGGCCCTGCCGCCCGAGGCCGGTGATCGGCGTGGCGGTGCCGCCCTCGATGAAATCCACGCCGGGAAAGTTGCGCGGCAGCTTGACCGCGCCCGCATAGTTGTTGACCAGCACCATGTCTTCCGCCGGCAGGCCGCGCAGGTTGCCCGCGTTCCAGTTGACCAGCGGGTTGCGCGGCGCGCCGCCGCCGGGGAACAGCAGCGGCACCTGGTTGAGCAGGCTGGCCTGGGCGGGAAAGATCACGCGGTCTCCCCAGCCCGGCATCTTGCGGTCCGCGGCCTGGGTCAGCGCGTCGAGCTGTTCGGGGCCCAGCTGCGCGGTGCGTGCCGCGATGTCCGCGTCGTTGAAGCCGTTGAGCAGCAGGGCCGCGTCGTCCCAGTTGCCCTTGGCGACGGCGTTGTCGTAGTCCTGCCGCAACTGGCGGATGCGGTCCTGCTCCATGTCGGCAAAGGCCATGCCCTCGATCGGATCGGTGACCCGCTTCGACCACCCGGGCATGCCCCTGGCGGCGCCGTTGCGCAGCAGCTCGCGGTCCTTGCGCGAGAGCTCGCCCAGCAGCATGTCGATGTCTTTGTCACTGAAGCCGTTGAGCAGCACAGCCGCTTCTTCCCAGCGGCCATAGCGCACGGCGGCGCGGAAGCGCGCGATCAGGTCGTCGCGGCTCGAGGTCCGGTCTTCGTCGCGCAGGATGCCGCCGTGCGCGGGGGCGGCGAGGGCAGGCGCGGTGCCCTCCGCCACCCGCGCGGCTTCCTGCTCCGGCGCGCTGCTGGCCGGGGCCACTTCGCCATGGCTGGGGAGGTCGCCGCCGCGGTGCTGGCCGACGTGGCTCAGCTCGTGCGTGAGCAGCCGGTTGCCAGCTGTCGAGCCCGGCGCGAACTGGAGCTCGCCGAAGGCAACGTGGCGACCGGCCGTGAAAGCCCGGGCGCGCAAGGCCAGCGCCATGGCGGCAGCCTCGGGGCCGGTGTGCAGCAGGGCCTGCCTGGCCGGCTCGCGCACCGCGGCGGGCAGGCGTTCGCGCTCGCGGGCATCCAGCCTGCGCGCGGGCAGGGCGGCGAGCCTGGCGAGCATGGCAGCGACATCGTGGCGGCCGGTCCCGGTCCCGGGCCGGTAGCGTTGGGCGGCCTGGTTGTCGAGCCGCGCCGGCGCGCCGCCGGCACCGGGCCGGTGGTGCTGCCGGCCGGGTCCTTGCGGCGGTTCGCCCGCGGGCCGTTGCCGCCAGGCATGGCGGGCATAGTGCGCCATGGCCGTCGCCGCGCCTCAGGCGCGCCCCCGTTCGACGGTGTCCTGGTAGGCGCGGAAGCGCGCCGCCGCGCCGGGATCGCCATGCTTGGTCTGGCGCCGCGACAGTGCCCGCATCAGTTGCGCCATGCCGACCGCGCTGCCTTCGCCCGCGGCGAGCAGGGCCGCTTCCAGCGCAATGGTCTGGATGTCGCCGCCGGTCAGCTCGAATTCCCCGGCGACGAACGTATAGTCGATGTCGCCCGTCAGCGGCACGCCCGGCGGGAACATGCCGCGCCACAACTGCTCGCGCAGCGCCGCATTGGGCCGCCCGAACTCGACCGTGTAGTGCATGCGCCGCGCAAAGGCCGGGTCAAGGTTCTTGGGCAGGTTGCTGGCCAGGATCACCACGCCGTCGTGCGTTTCCATGCGCTGCAGCAGGTATGCCACCTCGATATTGGCGTAGCGGTCGTGCGCGTCCTTGACCTCGGCGCGCTTGCCGAGCAGGGCATCGGCCTCGTCGAACAGCAGGATCGCGTCGGCGTCCCGCGCGGCGCTGAAGATGCGCTCCAGGTTCTTCTCGGTCTCGCCGATGTATTTCGACACCACGCTGGCCAGGTCGACGCGGAACAGGTCCAGGCCGGCGTGGTTGGCAAGCACCGACGCCGCCATGGTCTTGCCGGTGCCCGACGCGCCGGCGAACAGCACCATCAGCCCCGCGCTGCGGCCGGTACGGCCCTGCATGTTCCACTCGCGGAACACCTGTTCGCGGCACGCGATGGCCGCGGCGATCTCGTGCAGCAGTTGCAGCGTGGTGGCGGGCAGCACCAGCTGCGGCCAGCGGTGCGGGCGCGTAGCCAGCTCCGCCACCTGCGCCAGTCCCTGCGCGGCGAGCTGGCGCGCGGCCCGGTCGAGGGCTTCGTCGGGGCCGATGGCGGGATCGGCGGCACGCAGCGCCCGCGCCGCGCGCGCGGCCTGCCGGATGCGCGTGCCCGACAGCGAGAAGCGGCCGGCAAGCATGCCCGCCATGGCCTGCGCGGCCGGCCCGCCATCGCCAGGCCCGGCGTCGTGCAGCGCATCCGCCCAGTCCCGCGCGCGCTCGGCGCTGCTGGCGGCGCGCAGCGCGAAGCTGGTCAGTGGCAGGCGCGCCAGCGCGGGCGTGGGGTGCCAGCCGGGCGGCACCAGCCACAGCACGTCGACGCCGGTGTCGAGCGCATGCCGCAGCGCGCCGGCCAGGCGCTCGTCGGCGGCGGGGTCGCGGCCGGCGGCCTCGTGCAGCACCAGCGCGGCGCCGGCAAGCCGCGCGCACAGCAGCGCCGCCGTGCCGGATAGCAGGGCGGCGGGCGCCAGGTGCAGCGCGTGGCGCCCGCGGCATGCCAGCAGCTGGCGTGCCCAGCCGGCCTGGCGCCCGGCGTCGTCGCCGCGGCAGGCGATCAGCTCGGCCGAGGCATGCGACGTGTGCCGCGTGTGCGGCGCGGTATGGTCGCCGGCGGCCACGGTTTCCAGCCAGGGTTCGTCAGTGCCGGGGATTTCCTGGGCGGGAGGCGGGATGCCGAGCAGGAACCGCACCGCCGGCGGAACCAGTGCCAGCCCCTGTCCCAGCGCGCTGCGCTGCTCCGCGCCGTCGGCCAGCACCAGGATGCCGGCGGCGGCCAGCGTGCCGATGCGGCCGCGCAGCGCGGCGGCGTCATGCGGGACGCCGTCGGCGCCGAGCAGCCGGCACACCATGTCGACGGTGGCGAATTTGCGCGTGATGTCGTTGTTCAGGTAGGCGTAGAGCGTCTCGTAGCGCAGGTCGAGTTCGGGCGCGAGCACGATGAACAGCAGCTCCAGATCCGCCGGTGCCAGCGCCAGCCGCTCGCCCAGCAGCGCCAGCGGCGAGCCCGCGTTGAAATGCTCGCGCCACTGCGCGGCCTGGCGCGTGAGCGCGCCGGCGGGATCGGCATCGGGCTGTCCGTCCTGCCCGGCCTGCTGGCGCAGCAGCGCATCGACCTGGCGATCGGAAATATAGAGGCCGCGCAGTTCGTCGAGCGACAGTTCGTAGCGCGCGCGCAGGCGCAGGATTTCGCGCTCGACCAGGCAGTCCAGCCAGAGCCGTTCGTTGCCGAAGGGGTGTGCCTGCGGCCATGGCGCCGGCATCGGTGCCTGTGGGCCGCCGGCGATGAGCGGGTCGAGATCGCGGCGCATCGCCTCACTCCGTGCAGTGCAAGGCCAGTTGGCGCTGGCCTGGCCAGGTGAGCCGCAGCCGTGCCATGCCGTTCAGGCTCAGCAGCACATGCAGCGGCGGGCGGCGCAGCAGGAGGGTCCAGGCCGCGGCGGTGGAGTCTTCGCGCCGGGCTTCGCCGCGCGTGTCGAGCACGTTGTGGAACAGGTAGGGCAAGGTGCAGCAGGCCGCTCCCGGAATGCGGAAGGCAGTGCGCCGCAGCGCGGCCTGCGCCAGCGTGGCGAAGGTGTCCTGCCAGGCCGGCGGCAGCGCCGCCAGCACCGGGCTGGCGCGCAGCAGCGCAAGATCCTGGCGCAGCAGCCGCGTCAGGCGCAGCCGCATGGCGAAGGGCAGCGGGGCGGACTCGGCCAGGTCGCCCAGGTCGGCCAGGTTGGCCGGTGGCGTCGCGGCATGCAGGCGGCAGGCGCTGCCGGGCTCGACCCATACCTCGATGCGGGTCGCGCCGGCCGGCAGCCGGAGTCGCGCGGCGCCGGTGAAGGCGCAGCGGCGCAACGTGGTGGCCAGCGCCAGGGCGGGCGCGCCGGGGTCCGCGGCGGCCAGCCAGTCGTGCAGCGCCGGCAACGCGACGCCCGGTGCCACCCGCAGGAAGGTGCGCCAGAACGGATCGCGCCACACCTGTTCGCCACGATGGCCGGCAGCGATCGACAGCGCCAGCAGCACGGCAAGGTCGCGCGCGCTGCCGGCCCCGGCTGGAGGCGGGGGCAGTGCGGTGGCCCAGCCGGCGTCGCACGGGTCGCACGGGTCGTGCAGGTCGTGCCGGTCGGACAGGTCGTGCAGGGCAGGCAGCAGCCACGCGAGGCCACCGAATGGCGCGTCAAGCTGCTCCGGCGCAGCGTCGGTTGTGGCTGGCACGCGGTCGTGCCGGAGCTGCCTCGCCTGCGACGCCAGCGGCGCCATCGCTGCACGCACGGCCTGCGGCGTGGTGGCGAGCAGCAGCAGCCAGTCCGCATCCGTGGACAGGGCTGGCCCCTTGTCGGTCACGGCGATCACGCCGCGCGTTGCCATCCGCGCCAGTTCGCCGGCGGCCATGTCGTCAGGCATCGACAGCAAGGCCGCCAGCCAGCAAACCGCGCCAATGCCGGCTGGTTGCGCCGCACCGCCGTGTGCAAGCAGCCACAGCGCCAGCAGCGGCGCGGGAACGCGGCCCGGCGAGGCCGCTCGCCATGCGCCGGCAGCGGGGTCCAGGTGGCCTGCATCGGCGCCATGGCTCTCCTGCTCGTGCCAGCGGCACAGGATGCGCACCGCCTCGCGCTCGCCCAGCGCCGCCAGCAGCGTGGGCCAGCTTGCCCCGTCCAGCAGCGCCAGCGTGGCGCGCCCGGTGGCGGCGTCTTCGGTCAGCAGCGTGCGGATGGCCGCCGCTGCCGGCAGCATGCGCAGGCCGGCAAAGCGGTGGAAGAGCCAGCTGTCCCAGCCGTCGCCGCGCAGCAGCCGTTCGATGAAGCGCGCATGGTAGGCCGCGCGCGAGGGCATCTGCATGGCGTCGCCGGCGGGGTCCGCCACTGCGCGCGCAACGGCCAGCGCCAGCTGGCGCGACCAGTGGCGCACGATCTGCTCGCCGGGGCACGCGGTGTCGATCTCGCAGTCGATCTCCAGCCGCGGCAACAGCACCACGGCATCGTCATCCAGGCCGAGGGCGTCGAGCTGGTCCGCCAGCGCCTGTGCCACTTTCGGCGCCAGCCCGTCCAGCTGATGGCCGAGCGCGGCCGGCGCGGGGTGCGCGGCAGGCACCGTGTACGCGTTGTGCCAGTGGCGGATGCGCAGGTGGGCCATGGCTATGCCTGCGTAGTGACAGCTGTGGCGGCCGCGGCAGCGGGCTGCGCGTCGACGGCCAGCAGCTCCTCCAGCACCTGCGCGGCACCGCCGATGCGCAGCAGTTGCTCGCGCAGCGTGGCGGCCCGCGCCTCGGCCTCGGCCAGCAGCCGCTGGCCCGCGCTGTATTCGCTGCGCAGCGTGGCCAGGCGCGCCTGCAGCAGGCTGCGTTCGATGGGCGCGGCGGATGCCGCGGGCGCATTGGCGGTGGCGTGGTCCATGGCGGCTCCTTTCAGGTGCGGGGCCCGTAGGCGACGAAGTGGAAGGCGTTGTCGACGAAGCTGCCTTCCGACGGTGCCGTGACGTCGCGGGCGACCAGCGTGAAACCGCCGGGGCCTACGTTGCGCACGGTGCAAACCTGGTCGTCGTTGGCCGAGTCGACCAGGCTGGCGACGATGACCGGCGTCGCGTTAAAGGCCGGCGCGAAGCTCACGGTGTACTGGCCCGTGCCGGTGCGCGTCACGCTCCACCCGGTGCCGGCGGAGCCGCCGCCCGCGCTGGCCTGCCCGGCCACGATGCGCATCTCGGCCAGGCCGCCCACGGCGAAATAGTCACCGTTGTCGCCAAGCCGGATCGCGCCGCGCACTTCCAGCGTGCTGGCCGGCGCGGCGGTGCCCAGGCCCATGCGCCCGGCCGGGGTCACGGTCAGCTTGTCGCCGTTGCTCCACAGCCGCGCATTGCCGCCGCTGGCGTACCAGACCCAGCGCTCGCCGTTGCCCGGGCTGCCGATAAAGGCGCCGGTCTCGCGGTTCTCGAACGAAAACCCGGCACCGCCGCCGCCGCTGTGGATCTCGCTGCCGACCACATGCAGCGTGCGCGACGGCGTCAGCGTGCCGATGCCGACGCTGCCGCCGAACAGCGCCAGGTCGGGCGAGTTGCTGCGCGCCTGGCCGATCCAGCTCGAAAACTGGGCGGCTGCCTCGTTGCCGTTGCCGACCTGCTGGAACTGGACCCGGGGCGGCTCGTCGAGGTCGCTCAGCACCAGCAGCGGTGCCAGCTGCGGGCCGTACTGGAACCAGGCCTGGCCGGCATCGGGCGCGCCGCTGTTGCCCATCTGCAGCCACTTGCCGTTGCCCACCGCATTGCCCTGCGGCGACGGCACCTGCTGGATGTCGAGCCGCGCGCCCGGCGTCAGCGTGCCGATGCCGACATTGCCGCTGGCCGCCTCGATGAACAGGTTGCTCAGCGTGGGATCGCCCTGGGTCACGTTGAGGCCGTTCTTGGCCGGCCCCAGGTTGATCTGCCACGCCAGCGCGCCGCCGGTGTCTTCCAGCGCGACCAGGCCGCCGTTGGCGGCGATCGCGCGTACCGTCAGCGGCAGGGCCAGCGCCTTGTCGGTGCTGCCGATGCCGACGCGGCCGTCGTGCTGGATCGACACGCCGGCGGTATAGCTGAAGCCGATTGCGCAGGGATCGGTGCCGGTCGGCGTGGCGGCGCCGAGGGTGAGCCGGGTCGGGCCGGCGGTGCCTTGCGGCTGGCCCAGCAGCACCTGCAGGTCGACCCCGTCGACGGCACTGGGCGCGGCGCGCTGGAGCGCGGTGACGGTGCCCTGTGCCAGGTAATCGGTGCCGCCGGCATCGACCCACTCGGCGCGCGTGCCGTAGTAGCGCAGGTGGCCGCGCGCGCGCGTATCGGCGTCGAGCCAGACCGGTTCGCGGAAGTGCGGCGTGTCGGGGTCGCTGGCGCAGAACACCAGGTCGGCGGCGGCGGGCTGGTCGGCTTCGCACAATTGCTCGATTGGCGTGGCGCCCGCACGCGGTATCCAGCGCCCGCGCAGCCGCAGCAGGCCGCCGGTGCCGTGCAGCGCCTCGCCGATCCAGCCCGAATGCCGGCGGAACAGGCGTGACTGGGTGGCGCTGGCGGGTGTCGGCTTCTGCAGCGCGCCGCCCTGCCATAGCACGCGCCCGACCGGGATCAGCCACAGGCTGGGATCGTCAGCGCCGGGAAAGCGCTGCGCCGGCACCGACCCATCCGGCGCGACCGGCTGCAGCGGCAGCAGCGCGCCCGGCGCCTCGCGCGCGTCGCCGTAGCTGTCGTCGCCCAGCGCCACGCCGCTCTGGCGGGTCTCGATGGTCTTGCGCTCGCCGACCTCGACCAGGAACGACTCGACCACGCGGGCATAGGCATCGCTGGCTCCGCACACCTCGAAGCCCGGGCGCACGCCCTGGCCGGCGGCCTCGTCATAGCGGAGCCAGACGTTCACCGGGCCGGCCGGCTGCCCGGCGAACAGGCCGGCGTCGAGCGGGAAGGGCTCGGCCACCACGATGGCGCGGCCATAGCCGTCGGTGGCCAACCCCGGCGTCAGGTAGGCCTCGACCGTGCCCTGCGGCGAGTCCTGGTAGACCAGCTCGATGCCGGAGGCGATGCCCCAGCTGTGGCTGGCCAGGTGATGGCGCGCCAGCAGCGTGCTGAAGTAGCGCAGCAGCGCCTGCAGGTCCTCGGCGCCAAGGTACTGGCCCTCGAAGAAGCGCGGCCGCTCGGCGAATTCGGTGGTCATGGCGCCTTCCTCCTAGCCGGGTTTGCGGCCGCTGCGCTTGGCGGCGGGTTTGGGCGCGGGTTTGGCCACCGCCTTGAGCCGTTCGATCTCCGCGGCCTGCGCCTTGACGCTGTCGCGCAGCGCGTCCATCTCTGTGCGCAGGGCGGCCATGGCGTCGGGCGCAGCTGTCTGCGGCGTTGCCCCGGCAAAGGCGGTGGCGCGCAGCGACAGGCCCAGCGCGGCGTCGAGCAGCGGTGCGATCGCGGCCGTGACGGCCGGACGCATCAGCTGGTTGGCGATCACGAACTGGGGCAGGTTGGCCGTCTCCGCGGGGGACAGCCGGTCCCGGCCGTTGCCGGGGCTGCCGGGCCCCATCATGCTTTCCGCCAGCGTGCTGAACTCCAGCGTCTTGCCTGTGCGCGCCAGCGCGGCGCGCAGCAGCCCGGTGGCGCCGGCGATGCGTCCGGGCTCGGCCACGGCCGGGTTCAGCAGGTCGTTGGCGCGCTGGTAGGCCGCATCGGCCAGCTTGATGTCGGCGTTGCCGCTGCCGTTCCCGGCCGCGGCGTCAGGCGTAACGTCCGGTGCCGCACCGGGTGCGATCTCCCTGCGCATCGCAAAGAGTCCGGGCTGCGCGCCCGGCACGGTGTCCTGCGGCGGCGTGTCGGGCAGGATGCCGCCGATATCGAAGCAGCACAGGTTTTCCAGCAGCTGCCGCAGCTGCTTGCCGAACGGCAGGATGCCGAGCCAGTACTGCAGCGACGGGAAGGTGGTGGCGAACTTGCGGTGCACGGTCCAGTTGCACACGCGCAGCACGCGGCAGGACTGGGCGCCGCAGCCGCCGGCGACATGCAGCGACGCCAGCGGCACGCGCACCTCGCGCGTCGGCGCCGGGCACGGCGGCAGCAGCGCCGAGCAAAAGCAGGCGAGCACTGCGTCGAGCCACACGATCATCAGCAGCACCATCGCCAGGTAGATGGCGCCCGCATTGGCGAGCGTGCCCGCAGCGGGATAGGAGATGGCATTGAACTGCGCCATCAGGTCGCAGTTGTAGCTGCCGTGGCTGGCGAAATAGCGGCGCAGCTGCATGCGCGCCGCGCCGATCCACTGGTACCACGCCTGTGCCTCGGCGGCGGTGGCGGGGACCTTGAGCGTGCCGGGCAGCTTGGGCATCTGCGTGGCCAGCAGCTCGATGCAGCAGCGGAAGCGCTGCATCAGTTCGGAGTCGGGGTTGAAGGCCTGGTTGTTGCCTGCCGCGCCCCCGACGGTGCTGTCGGTGGTCCCGACAGGATCCGGGGCCTTGTCGGGCGGCTTGCGGTAGACCTCGAAGGCAAAGCCCTCGCAGATCACGGTGGGCTCGCACTGCACCGGCGCGCCGCGTGGCCTGGCCAGCGTGGCGCCGCCGCCGCCGTTGCAGCCGCCGCCGTTGCAACCGCATTTCATGCCGCCGCAGGCCCCGCCGCAGCCGCACTTGCCACCATTGCCGCCGCAGGCACAGCTGTTGGCGGTGCAGTCCGGCGCCGGGCGCAGCGGCCTGACGCCGCGCGCGGGCGCTTCGGCGTAGCGGATCGCCAGGATCCACTCTTCTTCGCCGGCGTCGCACTGCTGCGGCGACGGATGCTTCATCGGCTCGCACTGCTGCCAGCGGTGCTCCGCATCCTTGCAGCGCCGGATCAGCTCGCATACATCGACGCTGACCGCCTCGCACACCACGATGTCGTCGCCGCAGGGGCTGAGCGCATAGCCGCAGCCGACCGCGACACCGTCGCCGCACGGGTTGCAGGTCACCTCCAGCCCGTTGACCACGCCCCAGCCATGCAACTGCCGGTTGTGCAGCCGGTGCTTGCCGCGGATATAGCCGTCGAGCCGGTTGAGGTCGTCGGCGGTCAGCACCTGGCCGGCGAAGAAGCGCGGCCGGCACAGGCATTCCAGCATGCCGCAGGTGCCGCACACGCAGGGTTCGGGCGGGCAGGCGGTGGGGCTCTGGCCCTGGCGCTTGCGATAGAGGTCGTTCACGGTGTTCATCGCCTGGTGCTCCCTATCCTCGTTCTACGGTGAACCAGCTTTCGAAGGTGCCGCCCTCGATGCCATCGCCGCTGACGCGCTCGTCTTGCGGCTGCAGCCACTCCGGCACATTGCCGGGCTGCGGCGGATTGGGCGGCGACGGCGGGACCAGCTTGGGGATGTGGTCGGCATCGAGCGCGCGCAGCTGCCCGGTGTCGTGGTGCAACCCGCGGATGAAGTCGCCGTTGACCAGCAGCCGCAGTCTGGCCGGCTTGCCCTGCATGGTCTCGACCAGCTTCGGCAGGATCTGCTGGCCGATGCGCACCGCGGTGGCCATGCCGTTGGCGTCGATGCCCGGGTCGAACTGGGTCTGCGCATCGCAGTCGCGTTCCAGCCGGCCGGGCTCCAGGTCTTCGCGCGACAGCGGCAGGTCGCACCAGCAGCGCAGCGGCAGCTCGATCAGGCGTTCATCGTGCTGCACCTGCAGGTGGATGGCGTCGGCATGCAGGTCGGCGGCCATCACCGGCGTGTCGAATGCCACCACCAGTCCCTTGGCGATGGCGTCGAAGGGGATGTGCTCGGCATGCTTCCAGTTGATGTCGCAGATGTGGGGCAGGGCCCAGTCCAGGCCGTCGCCAGGCTTGCCTGGCTCGCCCTGGTCGCCTTTGTCACCCTTATCTCCCTTGTCTCCCTTGTCTCCCTTCTCGCCTTTCTCACCCTTCTCACCCTGTTGTCCGGGCAGCCCGGGATCGCCCTGCTCGCCCTTGGCGCTGGTGCCGCCGCAGCAGTGCTCCAGCATGCAGCGCACCGCCAGTGCCAGGTCGGCCACGCTGGGCACGGTCGCGCGCCAGGTAAGCATGTCGAGCCGGGCGATGTTGGCCGCCGCGTCGGCGAGCGGGTCGCTGGGCGGCACGGCCGGGTCTTCGAGCTTGCGCGACGGGCGGTATTGGGCGATCGTGGCCAGCGTTACGCAGTCCGGCGCGGGGCAGGCCGGGCAGGGATGCGGATCGAGGGAATCTTCGCAATGGGTGGCCTCGATGGCGGCGATCGCGGCGCCGTCGTCATAGACCGCCCACAGCCGCTCGCCGGCGAGCGCCAGCGCGTCGCCGCCCGGGCCGATCTCCAGCGCGTTGGACAGCAGCGCCGGCTGGCCCTGCTGCATGCGGCGCAGGTCCACCGCGACGATGCGGCTGTTGCCGGTGGCGGGCTGCATCAGCACGTAGCCGAAGCGGCCTGCCGGTTCGGCGGCCAGCGCCACGGGCGGCGCGGGCAGCGGATCCTGGTGCAGCAGCGTGCCGTCCGGCTTGGACAGGGCGATGCGCTGGCCGGCCTGGTCGGTCCAGGCGAGCAGGTCGAGGGCATCGGTCTTGACCGTGGCCAGCGCACTGACGTTGGTGCCGGACAGGCCGAGCGCGGACGGCGCCAGCGCTGCCGCCGTCAGGTCGACCGACTGCATGGCGCCGTTGGCCTGCGCCAGATACAGCGTCTTGCCGTCGCTGCCGAGCGCCCATGCGGTCGCGGCAAAGCCGCTCAGCGTGGCGTCGAGCACGGCCGTCAGCGTGCCCGGCGCAACATCGACGGTAAACAGCAGGCTGTCGCCGCCGCTGACCACCAGCGCCGCAACGCGGTTCGCGCCGATCGCCATCACCCAGGCCTGCGTGGCGCCGGCCGTGCCCGCCAGGTCGAGCGTCGCGTCCTCGGCACCGGCGAAGGCGCCGGCGGATGCGGTATCGAGCAGCGCCAGCCGCGCCGGGTCGGCCGCGGTGGCGCCGGCCACCAGTGCCACCAGACGCGTGCCGTCGCCGTTTGCGGCGATGCCGAAGACCGCGGTGGCAAAGTTGTGCGTGGCGATATAGGCCTGGTTCGATAGCCACAGCTGCTGCACCGTGCCGCCCCCGCCAGCCAGGTCCGCGGCCAGGTAGGCACGCTGGCTGGCCTCGTGCAGCGCCACCGCGCGCGCACCGTCCAGCGTGACGCTGGCCTGCCACGTCAGCGTGGGCGGCTGGGGCTGCGCGGGGGGCACCGCCGGCAGGTCCGGATCGACCAGCACGTCGAATTCATAGCTTTCCAGGATGCGGTTGGGCGCGCAGCGGGTGTCATCGCAACCGCATTCGTCGTACAGCACCGGGACTTCCTCGGTGGGGCACTCGCGGTAGCGCAGGCACAGCAGCAACAGGTGGTCCGCGCCGTCGGGCTGCTCGATCAGCGCCCGCACGGCCGGGAAGCAGGTGATGTCCAGCGTTTCCTCGTCGATTACCAGGATTTCGTTGCCGCAGCAGTCGAGCGCCGCGCCCGGCCTGACCACCACGTAGCGGTCCCGGCAGGCGGGGTTCGGGTGTGCCACCACCTCCAGCCCGCAGATCACGCCGGTGCCGTGCAGCCGCGCGTGGTGGCGCCGGAACTTCTCCACCACGTAGGCCTGCTCGACATCGAAGTCCGGCACGTCCATCAGCTTGCCGAAGAAGTAATGGTTGCGCAGCGGGGTCTGCACCTCGCAGCCCGGGCAGGGTGCGTCGCAGCAGCCAGTCGGGGTATGCATTGCGTTGCCCATGGTTGAGACCTCTCGTCGTTGGTCCGCTGTCGTGGCTACTACGGCGGCCGCTACTGCATGGTGGTGTCCATGCCCACGCGCCGCGTGCCGACGCGCAAGGCGCGCGCGCCACCGTCGCGGTCGGCACCGCCCAGCACGGTGGCGCGCCCCAGCTTCATCGCATCCAGCGTGACCGGCGCGGCCCGGTAGCCGATCACGGCATCGAGCCCCAGCATGGCCTGCACGCCGATACGGAAGCGCGGCGCCACCGGTACCAGCGTGGCCTGCACGTGCGCCGGCACGTCGGCCTTGAGCAGCTGCGCCAGCGCGCGTGCCAGCGCCGGTTCGCGCACGCAGGCCGCGGGTACGAATACCGACAGCTTGTGCGCATAGACATGGAAGGGATCGCGCCACGGGTCCTGCGCGGTCTTGAGCTGCGTCACGCCGAGGCGCGCGCTTTCGTCCGCGCTTTTGTCCGGCCTGGCGGCGCCGTGGCGGCCGGCATGGGCGCGGCCGACGCAGGGCTCGCAGTCATCGCCGCCTTCGCTGCCGGCAAGGGCCGGCAGCGCGCAGCCCGGCGTGGCGATGGGCGGCGCGCCCGCGCCCAGCCGGCTGCGGTTGACGATGCGTTCGCCCCAGAGCCTGGCGTTGTCTGACAGCCGGCCAAAACCGAGGAACAGCCAGCGCCGCAGGATGTAGTGCTCCAGCAGCAGGCGCGGCGGGCGCCAGCGGAAGCGTTCGGGAATGTCGGTGGCGCACGGCACGCAGGGCGCCGCGCCGGCGCCGCTGTAGCCACACCAGCCGCACCAGCGCTGCAGGCCGAGAAAGAGGTAGAGCGTGTGCGTCAGCCCGCGCGGCGTGCCGCGCCAGGCAAACGCGCGCGCCGCGTGCCGGATGAACGCGCGTTGCCGCGCCACCGGCAGCGCCGACAGGCCGCTGCCCAGCCCGAGCCAGCCGGCCAGGAAGCCAAGGAAGTCCTGGCGTCCGCCGGCAGGGGCCGAGAGCGGGTCGAACAGGCGCGCCTGCCCGTCGATCTGGCTTTCGATGTCGCGGAACTGGCGGTCGAACAGCGCCAGCCAGCGATCCGTGAACTCCGCGCTGACCGGCTCGGCGCCGAAGATTGCCGGCAGGTAGCGGCGCCAGCCGATGCGCGGGAAGTCGAGCGCCAGGCAGGCGAGCGACGGCGTCGCCGTGCCGTTGCCGTCCAGCCGCAGGCGCAGCCACAGGAAGCGCCCCGGGCGGGCCCGCAGCATGTAGTCGATGCCATCGAAGGCGGTGCTGCCGTCCGGCTCGGAATGCAGCGCCAGCGCCGGTTGCCAGTCTCCGCCTTCCAGCAGGTCGGCCGGTTGCAGTTCGGTTTCGGCGGTGAGCACGTCGATGGCGAGCCGGGTATGCGCGGGCAGGCTGGCGCCGAGGACGATGCGGTCCCACACGCAGTCCGAGATGCCGCTGTCGAGCGCCTGCGAGTGCCACGTGCCGGTTGCGGGCCAGGCATCGGAAGGATCGTCG
This sequence comes from Cupriavidus phytohabitans, assembly GCF_017815025.1. Taxonomy (NCBI): domain Bacteria; kingdom Pseudomonadati; phylum Pseudomonadota; class Betaproteobacteria; order Burkholderiales; family Burkholderiaceae; genus Cupriavidus; species Cupriavidus phytohabitans. Next base: position 147,455 of record NZ_JAGIQB010000006.1, on the reverse strand, counting down.
GGCGGCGCATCCAGCAGCGTGCCGGACAGGTCGAACACGCACGGCGCGGCGCACGGCGGGCTGCACAGCGCGGACAAGTCGACTGAGCCATCGGCATGCACCGTCAGCGGCAGCGGCGCGAAGGCGCCGGCGAGGTCGGCCGGGCGCAGCGGCGGATCGAGCCGCCTGCGCGTGGCCGGTTCGTAGAACACCACCGCTTCGGCGCCATCCGTGGCGACCAGCAGCCTGCCGTCGCAGGTGGCGGCCAGCGCGGCGATGGCGCCAAAGCCGTCGTGGCGCTCCAGCACGCAGCCGGACGCGGCGAAGCGCAGCAGCGCGCCGTGCATGCGGTCGCCGACCCAGAGGTCGCCATTGGGCGCCACCGCCAGCGCCGCGGGCTGCCAGTCGTCAAGCCGGCTGCCGGCGTTGCACGGCGGCGTTGCCAGCGGCGCGCGCCACACGCCGCGCGCGGCGCCGGTGGCGGCGTTGAGCACCACCACGCGGCGTGCCGCGGGATCGGCCAGGTAGAGACGCCCGCAGCTCGCGGCCAGCGTGGCCGGGCCCGCGGGCAGCCGCGGATCCTGCGGGCGCAGGCAGAAGGCGTCGGTGAACGCGCAGGCGCAGGGGTCGAAGCGAAGCAGGCGGCGGCCCCTGGCATCGAACAGCAGCAACGCCTGCTGGCAAGGGCCGAGCGTAGCCAGTGCCAGGTGCCGCGGCAGCATCAGCCCGCCGAAGCTGCCGCTGGCTTCCGCCAGCGTGCGCCCGGAGCCGGGCAGCGGCAGCAGCGTCAGCGCGCCGCATTCGCCGAGCGGGCCGATGGCGGCCGGCGGCGTCCCCGGTAGCGTTTCCGGCAGCGCGCGCCAGCCGAGCCGGCCGTTGAGCACGAGCGTGTAGGGATCGTGCGGCGGGCGCGGCACCGGCGGCAGGTAGGCCGCATGCGAGGCGGGCCCGGCCTCGGGCGCACTGGCGGGCAGGGTGCAGGGCTGGTTCATGCATCCACCTCGCTGGTCTCGTAGCGGACGCTCAGCGCCAGCGCGTCGTCGGCCAGCCGCAGCAGCGCGCCGCCGCCGACCGGGACGTTGGCGCAGGCCGGGTAGTCGGTGTCGTCGAGCCGGAACAGCAGGTCGTCGACGCTGACCACGCCGGGCAGCAGCAGCCGGTGCACCACGCGCGAATAGTTGATGTCGCCGCCGAACGGCCAGCCGCTGCCGTCGGCGTCCGGCTTGCTGTCTTCGCCGCCGACCAGCGCATGGAAGTAGCGCCGCAGCGCCAGCAGCGCGGCCTGCTTGACCGCGGCCAGGTCGGCATCGCCGGCCACGGTGAGCGTGGCGGAGAGCCTGAGCAGCCGATAGGTCGGCGCCAGCACGTAGAGTTCGGTGGTGGCGAGACGGCGCTGGTCGAGCTGCGCGCAGACCTCGCGCAGCAGGCCTTCGGTAGGCTGCGGCGCGGGGTCGTCCAGCGGCCGTTGCGGGTCGCTGGCCTCGGGCACGACCACCACGCTGACCACGCCCGGCACCTCGACATTGGGGAAGGCCGGATGGAACAGCGGCAGCGCCCGCGCGCGCGCCACGCCGCCGACCTGGCGCGCATGCAGCTCGAAGTCGTCGCGCGTGACGGCGCGCTCGTGGCTCTTGAGCGTGGCCGCGGCCCGATCGCGTGCGGCTTCCAGCGTCTCTTCATCGGCGCCGCCGAAGGCGGGGAACAGGTTGCCCACGCCCTCGGTGTCGATGCCAGGCAGGCTGCCGCGCAGCGTGGAGATCAGCCCGGCGCCGACATCGCCGTGCGCGCCGCCGCCCACGCGGTAGCGCCGCGCGACGATATTGGCGGGCCGGTTCGGGTTGGCCACCGGGATGCGGCCGCCGATGCCGTGGAAGCGGATTTCTCCGGTGGTGCGGTTGAGCACGTAGTGCGCATCGTCCGGCCCGGAGGCGAGGAAGTCCGCTACCTCCTGCCACGGTTGCAGACCGTCGCCTTCGTCGACCTCCAGCGCCAGGCTGCCGGCCAGCACCGGATGCTGGGCGAGCTGGAACACCTGGTCGGGCATGCCGGTGCTGCGCCCGACGATCTCCGCATCGACCGACTGCGCGGCGATCGCCGGGACCGTGTTGGTGCGCACCGCCAGCAGCCGCGGCGGACGCTGGTAGGCACCGCCGGCCAGCCGCGCGCGCAGCCAGTAGCGCGGCGCGGCCACCTTGCCCAGCACCGCGCGCTGCGGGCCGTTGCGGGGCGCGGCGCCGAGCAGCACATGGCCGCTGCGGGTCAGGGCGGCGGTGTCGTCGCGCAGCGTGTCGAGCGGGTACCAGTCCTTGCCGTTCCAGTATTCCCACGCCAGCGTCGCGGGCGGCGCGGTGGCCAGCGGGCTGTCGACATAGAAGGGCGCGCGCGCGTCGCGGCGGGCGATCCATACCGCCAGGTCGATCGGCACGCCGGGGAAGTCCAGCGGGGAGTCGAACCCCAGCATCAGCGCATTGCCCACCCGCACCGCCGGCCCGAAGGCGAGGAAGCCGGCCTGCACCTCCGCATTGGCGGCGCTGACATCGGTGGTCTGCAGGCCAAGGTCGACCTGCACCGCGTCGAGCCGGGCGCTGAGCGCGATCAGTGCCTTTTCGGTCTCGAACACCACGGGCCGCTCTTCGCCCGGCACTTCGGCCGCAACCTGCGTGTGCAGCGGCACGATCAGCGTTGGCTCGGCGTAGGTCGCCTGCACCGGGAAGCTCAGCTCCGCGCGGGCCGGCCGCGCCGGCAGCAGCTCGATGCCGAGCAGCTCCAGGAACTTCAGGTAGTTCAGCTTGGGCACGCGCCCAAGCCGCGCGATCAGCAGGTCGCTCATCCACGCCATCAGCTGCACCACCGCCATGCCGGGCTCGTTGTCGTTGACGTCGTCCCATTCCGGGGTGTAGCGCGGGATGCGCGCGCGCGCCTCCGCCACCAGGTCGGCGTAGCGCCTGTCGTCGATCACCGGGTATTCGTTCCTGAGCGGCATGATGCTGGCCCTAGACGTAGGATTCGTTGATGTAGAACGGGTACACCAGGTTGGCCAGCGCGTTGTTGGCGCGGATGCGGTAGTCGATGCGGATCAGCAGCAGGCTCGGCTGCGCGGGGTCGAAGTCGGCCGTCACGGCCAGTACGTCGATGCGCGCTTCCCACAGCGCCAGCGCCTCGCGCACGGCGTCGACCGCCTCGGTGCGCGTGGTGGGGTCGTTGGGCGCGAACAGCAGGTCGTGGATGGCGCAGCCGAACGCGGGCAGCATCACGCGCTCGCCCAGCCGGGTGCCGAGGATCAGGTAGATCGATTCTTCGATGCGCTGCCCGGCGCGCGCCAGCGCCAGCCTGCCGCGCGGCGTGACCGAGAGCGGGAAGGCCAGGCCGGTGCCGAGGAAGTCGGGTTTCATGTCAGCCTCCCAGCGCGTCGGCGACCAGCTGCAGCGCCTTGGTCAGTTCGTCGAGGGTGGTGACCACGTTCTGCAGGCTCTCGATGTCCTCGGCCGAGCCGATGGCGGGCGTCTTGATCGGGTCCACGCCGGCAATGCCCATGAAGGGCTCGGCCAGCGCCAGCAGCACCAGCACCGGGTCGATCGCCGACATCATGTGCTGGGCCGAGGCATTGGCGTTGGCCTGTGCGCATTCCAGCGCCGCCATCAGCTCGCTGTTGCCCTCGGCCTGCGCCGACGAGATCTGCAGCGCCAGCCCGCCCATCACCGCCAGGATGCTCTTGAGCTGGCCGACGATGCACTTGAGCAGCTTGATGATCAGCAACAGGATGTCGCGCACGAAGGGAATCATCACCGCCGGGGTCGGCACCGCCAGGCAGGGCAGCACGGCCTCGGCCGCCTGCAGGAATTCCGGCACCACCTTGATCAGCGTGGGCGGGTCGGGGGGACCCAGCGCCTTGACCACGTCGATCAGCGGCTTGATCAGCTTGAGCACCTTCACCAGGCACTCGATGCTCGCCATCACCGGCGCCAGCTGCAGCACCAGCGAGAAGTTCAGCGAGCAGTCGTCCGGAATGCCCTTGGTGATGTCGACGATGCCCTTGAGCGTGCCGCCGGTGGGCAACTGGATCTGCGCGCTGCCAGGCTTGGGCAGCGGGATGCAGATCGGCTTCTGCAGTGCCTTCTGCAGGGAATCAGGCAGCGGTACCTCGATCGGGACGTCCATGCTTGCCTCGCGGTGTCGTGTGTGCCGGATGTGCCGGATGTGAATGTGCCGCGCTTCAGATCGGCCCGCCGGTGGGCCGCACCAGCCGGTCGTTGATGGTCACGCTGCCGACCGCGTTGAGCGCCAGCGCGCCGCGCGTGTTGATGCTGATGTGCGTGTTGGTCATCACCACGGTATTGCCATGCGCGTCCTCGATGATCAGCGCGCCCTTGTTGCCGGCGGCGGGAGTCGAATCGACCATGCGCAGCGCGTGCCCGTTGCGCGAGCGGATCATGCGCTGGCGCTCGTCGGGCGACGGCGGGCGCTGCCGCGGGTTCCACAGGAAGCCGATCACGTACGGGTGGTCCCACATGCCCTGGTCGAAGGCGAGGATCACTTCGTCATCCACCTCCGGCATGAAGAACGCGCCCCGGTCGCCGCCGGCCATCGGCGCGGCCACCGGCACCCAGCGCTGTTCGGGGCCGGACAGCCACGGGTAGTTGACCTGGATGCGGCCCAGGCGCTCCGGGTCGCGCACGGCGATCACCTTACCGATGACGATGCCTGCACTGCGTTCGCTGCGGTTCATGGGGTGCCTCCGGGGGCGAGTTGCTGGCCGGTGTCCGGGTCTTCCCGGCGCGCCGTGAACTTGGTGACATAGCCGCTGGCGTTGATCGTGTGCGTGGTTTCGGTGACGAAGTACTCGCCCGACAGCCGCGCGCCGATGCCCTGGATGCTGACGTGCGAGCCCGCCCGCAGCCGCGGCAGGCCGACCACGCTGGCCTGGATCTTGACCAGCTCCTGGGCGTGGCCCGTCAGGATGTCCAGCGCCAGCTGCCGGGCTTCATTGCGGGTCGAGACCGGGCGCGTCACCACGCGCTCCTCGCGCGGGTCGCACTGCTTGACGATCTCCAGCAGGCGCGGGTTGCGCCGCAGGAAGCGCGGGTCTTCCAGGTCCGCGGTTTCCTCGATGGCGCGCTGGCCGGCGCGGTCCCAGCCGCGCACGGTCACCTTCTTGACCTGGTTCGCGGTGGTCAGCGTGGCCTTCAGGTCCATCAGCCCCGCGCCCCAGTCGAGCCGGTATGGGGTCGGGCCGCCTTTGGTGGACGGGCCGAAGTAGAGCCGGTCGCTGCCGTCGGCGGGATCCTGCTCGACCGTCACCACGTAGCCGCGGATGCGCGCGCGCCGCCACAGGAAGTCGATGTCGTACTCGTTCTTCTGCCCGACAAAGACCAGCTGCGGCTCCTGCTCGGGATCGGTGCGGATCGGCATCGGGATGCGCCGCGCGTCCTGGCCGCTGTTGCGCCAGTCCGGATCGGTCAGGCCCTCGAAGCTCCTCGCGATGGCGCTGTCAGTGGTGTCGTGCCAGTTGCCGTCGTAGCGCTTGCGGCGCAGCCGGTGCAGCCGGTTCAGGCCGCGCACCGCCAGCGTGTGCGGCCCGCCGGTGGAAAAGGTCGGCTCCATGGTGGTGAAGTTGCCGGTCAGCATCTCCACCATTTCGCTGGCATAGCCCATCCGGATGCGGACCACCTTGGAGCAGGGCTCGAACAGTGTCTCCAGCTCATGCATGGTGGCGTCGGCCGCGCTCTTGCTGTCGTCCGAACCGATGTACTTGTAGCGGCGCCGCGCCGGATCCCAGTTGCCCACGGTCAGCTCGAAGCCGTCGATCTGGTCGATGTTGTCGCGGTAGGTGATGTCGACGATGTCGCGCAGCACGCTGTTCTCCGGCCGCACGCCGTCGATGCTCAGCTCGAAGCGCGGCACGCGGAAGCCCGCGATGCCGGTGCGGGCCGATTCGCGCGCGAGGGTCAGGTATTCGTCGGCGTCCATGATCTGTCGGCGTCCACGGGCGGCGCTAGCGGATCGACGGCACCGTCAGCCGCAATCCCGCCGCCAGCCGGCGCGGGTCCTCGATGCCGTTCTCGTCGGCAATGGCGCGCCACTCGCCGGCGCGCTCGTAGTAGTCGCCGGCCACCGCGCTGAGCGTTTCGCCCCGCTGCAGCACGTGGGCGTGGCTGCGGTCGGGCGAGCTTGGGTTCTGCTTGCCGAGCTGCTGCTCGATCGGCCGCCACTCGCGCAGCACCAGGTTGACGGTGGCACGCAGCGGGATGCCTTCCGGGCTGAACAGCGTGAAGCGGCTGCGCACGCTTTCGGCCACGCCGGTAAAGCTGGTGCGCCGCTGGCTGCCGCCCCAGGCCTTGCCAAGCTCGTTGCCCGGGAACTGGTCGTTCCAGATAAAGGTGACGATGGGGGGCGCATGCAGCGCGGGAATCAGCTTGACCAACTGGTAGTACTTGTCGGTCTCCCTGGTCACGGACTCCGCGCCGATGCCCATGCCCTTGTCGGTGCTGTCGCAGAACAGCTCCAGCGTCAGCTTTTCGGCATTGCCGCGCACGAACTGCTGCAGCGGCGCGTCCAGCCCCGGAATGCCGATCTCGGCCAGCTGCACCTGCTTGTCAAATTGCAACTCGGTCGGGTTGAACTGCACCGGGTAGGTGATGGTGTTGGCGGGCTTGGGCCCGACCTGCACCTTGAACTTGCCCTTGGCCGGAATTGTCATTGCGTGGCTCCGTCAGTCACCGGTGGATGCGCCGGACCCGCCAGACCCAGTTTCGCCTTCCATCCAGTCCAGGTAGCCGTTGCGGGTCGAGGTCTCGCTGGCCACCTGGCGCTGGTGGGCCAGCATCTGCTGCACCGCTGGCAGGATCGCCGCGACGATGCTGCGCACGGTCTGCTCGGACAAGCCGCCGGCGCCGTCGACGATGCGCACGCGGCTGACCACGCTTTCGATGATGACGTCGCTCAAAACAGGCTCCCGATGGCTTCGGCGGCCTCGCCGATGGCGCCGGCCAGCGCGGCCGCGCCGCCCAGCTGGTAGAGGCCTTCGTGGGTGATGGTGACGGCTTCGACCGCCACCGCGCTTTGCTGGGCATTGAGCTGCGGCCCGCTGTACTTGGTCGGCAGGCCACGGCGGAAGCCCCAGACGGTGTGCGGCTTGTGGCGCGCGTCGCACAGCGTGATCAGCCCGTCCTTGCGCTTGCCGGCACCCGCCGTGAAGGCGTAGAACCAGTCGAACAGCTCGGTGCTCCTGGTCACGCCGTGGCGCAGCACGATCTCGGTATTGCGGATGCGCTTGGGGAACTTGAGCACGGTACCGTTGAGGCCGCCTTCCATGTAGTCGTCGGTCTCCATCGTCATCTCCAGCCCGCTGCATTCGCTGAAGCCGGCCACCGGCGCCGGCATCAGCGGCGACAGCGCGATGCGCGTCACGGCCGAGCCGGTGGAGGCGGTCGAGTCGTACAGCGTGACCAGGAAGTTGAAGCCGAGCAGCGGGTCGCGGCGAGTGGCTAGGCTCATGCGAACTCCTTGCGTTCGAACAGCGAGAACACCGGCAGGTTGTCCTGCCTGCCCACGCGCAGCACGATGAACTCGGCCGGCGCCACCGGCGCGATGCCGACCAGCGCGATCAGCTGGCCGTGCTCGCGCGCGTCGGCGCCGGTCGTGTCCTCGTCGCAGCGCACGAAGAACGATTCCGCCGCGGTGGCGCCGGCAAAGGCGCCGCGCTGCCAGAACAGCGTCAGGATGGCGATCAGCGTGGTGGCCACGGCGGCGCGCGTGGGCGCGTCGTTGGGCTCGAACACGGCCCAGCGCAGCGCGATGTCGCACGCGCGCCTGAGCGCGATCAGCATGCGCACGGTGCTGACGTAGCGCCATTCGGGTTCGTCGCTGACGGTGCGCGCGCCCAGCAGCATCGGCACGCGGCCGAACTCGGCGCGCAGCACGTCGATGCCGGCATCGTTGAGCTCGCCGTGCTGGGCATCGCTGACCGCGCTGCGCACGTCGACCACGCCCTGCACCGGCACGTTGGCCGGCGCGCGCATCACGCCCAGTGTCAGGTCGGTATTGGCGATGGCGCCGGCAACGTGGCCGCAGGCGGGCACGACCCTGACGCCGGCGACGCTGCCGGCGACCGGCGGCGCGGCACCATCGTTTTCGGCCACCGCCAGCCATGGCGCATACAGCGCGGCGGCGCGCGCCGGCTGCTGCCCGACCAGCATGCGGCGCCACTCCGTCAGCGCGCGGATGCCGCGGCTGCGGCCGGTGGCGCGCTCAAACGGCGCGGACAGCACGGCAAAGCGGTCGCCGCGCGCCTCGCAGTCGGCGATCAGCGCGGTCTGCACGCGCAGGATGTCGGCTTCGACAAAGGCTGGCGGCAGCTCGGCGATGGCGCGCGGCTGGTGGACGCGGCGCGGCGGCGCTGGCGGCGGACAGGGTCGGCAAGGATCGCCGGTGTCAGGCGGCAGCGGCTCGTAGTCGGGGTCCGGCTGCGGCCGGATCAGGATGTCGGGCGCGGCGACCAGCGAGATCTCGTCGATCTCCGCCAGCGCCTGCAGGCCGCGCGCCTTGCGCAGGCGGGCGAAGTCGCTCTCGCGCGCTGCGTACGGCTCGCCGAGGAAGTCGCTGGCGCTGAGCGCGGCCAGGCCGTCGGCGCCATGTGCGAGCGGCAGCCGCTGGCCGGACGCTGCAGCCAGGGGCAGCGGCGGCAGCGCGGGGGCCAGGTCAGTGATCTCGACCAGTCCGGGCGGCGCGGGCAGGGCGCCGGGGTTCACCAGTGGCAGGCGCAGCCGCTCGGCCCCGCTGCGGTAGGCGGGCGCCAGCACGGTGCCGAAGTGACGCGGGTGTTGCGGCGACGGGTGCAGGTCGCGGTATTGCGCGGCAAAGGCGTCGCGCCGCCAGACGTCGAGCGTGTAGGCGACGCGTTCCACCGTGAGCGGCTGGGCGGGGTCCAGCGCACTCCAGGCGAGTTGGTCGGCGCCGCGCTGGCGCGGATCGGGATGGACCCAGTCAAGCCTGCCGGCCGCCGCGTCGACATGCGCCAGCACGCGATGCGCGCTCGCCGCCGGCTGCGCCAGCCGCACCAGCTCGCCCGCCGCAAAGCCGGCCACGGCCGCCAGCCGGGCGCCGGTGGCGTCGGCCGACAAGGCGCGCTGTGTCAGCGGCCGCTCGCGGCGCCACGCGACGGCCAGTTCATTGCCCCAGCTGCCCGGCGAGGTGGCGGACAGGCGCCAGCGCGGCACGCCCGCGGTGTCCGGCAGCAGCACGCCGGCGCTGCGTGCGCCGCCACCGGGCGCTTGGTCGCCATCGTTGTCGCCCTCGCCAAACTGGCGCGCCGCCACGCGCACCACCCAGCAGCGCATGCCGCCGTTGTCGAAGAAGCCGCGCACCGCCCACGCCAGGTAGCCGCTGCCGAAGGGCCGCCCGAAATGCGCCTGGAACTGCCGCCACGACTCCACCGCCACCGGCGTGTCGAGCGGGCCGCGCTCGGCCAGCCCGATGAACGCGGCGATGTCGGTGCGCAGCACCACCGGCGCGGCGCCGGCGGCGTCGGTCCGTTCGATGCTGACTGCGGGCATGCCATGGCGCATGGCGGTCTCCGGCTCGTGGGTCCGTGCTCAGGGCGCGGTGCTGATGATCTCGATGGTCAGGCCTTCGTGGTGCAGCTCCATGCTTTCCACGGCCACCTGGTTGCCGGTGGCGGTCAGGCTCGGGCCTTCGATCTTGTTGATCCAGGCGTTGACGAAGTTCCACCCCAGCACATCGCGGTGCGCCTCGTTCATCAGGATCACGCTGCCGTTGCGGCGCTCGTTGGCGCCGTCGGCGATGCGGCGGTACCACTGCCACAGCGTGTCGTCCTGCACATAGCCGCGCTTGAACATCAGCGGCGTGTACTTGCGCAGGCCCTGCAGCTTGCGCACGTTGTTGGTGGGGTCCTTGCCTTCGCGGTAGTCGATCGCGTCGCCGTCGGCGGTCAGGCCGCTGACCTCGCTGAACGAGGCCACGACCAGCCCGTCCAGCTCGACGCGGAAGTTGAAGACCGGGAAGGGATCGATGCGGATGTCGGTGGCAGCCATGGCCTCGCTCCTCAGCGTTCGTTCATTGTTCCGCGTCGGCCGTCCACAGGCCGATGCGGATGATCACGTACTCGGCCGGCTTGACCGGCGCCACCCCGATCACCACGATCAGGCGCCCGTTGTCGATGTCGTCGCGGGTCATGGTGGTGCGGTCGCACTTGACGAAGAAGCCCTGCTCGGGCGTGGTCCCTTCCAGCGCGCCGTTGCGCCACACCGTGGTCAGGAAGTTGGTGATGCTGCGCCGCACGCGCGCCCACAGTTCCTCGGCGTTAGGCTCGAACACCACCCACTGCATGCCGCGGTCGATCGAGTCTTCCAGGAAGATCAGCAGGCGGCGCACGTTCAGGTACTTGAATTCGCTCTCGGAGGTGATGCAGCGCGCGCCCCACACGCGCAGGCCGCGGTTGTTGGGCCGGAAATCGCGCACCACGTTGATGTTGGTCGGGTACGGGTTGAGGATGTCCTGCTCGCCCTTGCTGAAGTAGCGCGTCAGCCCGGCGATGCCGCGCACCACTTCATTGGCCGGCGCCTTGTGCACCCCGCGCTCGTTGTCCACGCGGGCATAGATGCCGAGCATGTGGCCCGACGGGGGGATCGGCACCTGCCGCAGGTTGGCCAGGCTTTGCGGGAACGGGTCGGGAATGGTCAGCCACGGATGGTAGACCGCCGCATAGCGCGAGTCGTAGCGGCTGCGCAGGTCCTGCACGTCGGCCAGCGTGTCGTTGTCGGGCGGCGGGCCGTCGAGCACGGCGAAGCGGTAGCGCATCGCCTCGCACTGGTCGATCAGAGCCTGCTGCAGCGCCGCCGTGGTCTGGCCGGGAATCGCCACCAGCGAGATGTTCTGCGGGTTCTTCAGCGCGTGCAGGCCGGTGCGCTGGTCGGGCTCGTTGCTGTCGGTTCCGGCGTACATCGCGTCGCCCATCAGCGACACGGCATCGCTGCCGCCGGACAGCGGCAGGCGCGCCGGACGCACCAGGCCGGAAGGCAGCACGTCGAGCAAGGCCTCGGGCCCGAGCCGGATCGCGGTGCGGTTGGCCATCACCGGCTCCAGGTCGAGCACGCGGATGTAGTGCGATGCACCCTCCGAGCGCCGGTCCCAGCGCCGCAACGGGTTGCCTGCGTCGTCGGCGGGCGACCCCGGCGTGAAGGTGGCGCCGATCACGCGCTCGAAATAGCGGCTGTGGCGCGGGTCCATCGACAGCTGGCGGAAGCTCTCCTGGTCCAGCAGGTGGTCGTTGCGCGTGGGCACGGCGGGGTCGGGGCGCTGGCGCAGCAACACCGTCAGGCTCCACTCGCGCGAGCGCACGCGCGCATTGAGGCCGGCCATCAGCGCATTGTTGACCGCGTTCATGTGCACCGCCTGCAGCCCCGGCGGGTCCAGCAGCACCAGCCGGCTGGCGCGGTCGACCGCGCGTGCCTTCAGCAGCGGGGCGCCGGCCACCGGCGTGCCATCGGGCTCGAGCAGCTCCAGGATGGTGCCGGGCTCGATGCCGGTCAGCGTGGCCAGCTGCAGCGACGAGAACATGCCCGGCCCCGGTGGCGGGTTGGCAGCCAGCACATTGGCATTGGCCGCCAGGCTGCTGGCTTCGTCGGCGGCGGCGATCATCAGGCGGTCGCCCCAGCCGCCGGCATCCAGCGCCTGCACCGCGAAGAGCCGGTTGCGCTCGGCCACCACCGCGCCCGCGGCGTGGCTGAAATCGAGGCGGTCGTCCAGTTCGATCTCCAGCGGGTTGGCATTGGCCGCCGCGCCGTCGAGGCGGTGGAAATAGGCGATGCCGTCCGCGGTGGTGAAACGGACCACTTCCGGCAGCACCGCGCCATAGGTGGTGCCGTCGCCGACCAGCAGATGCTCGCTGCCGGCCGCGGGCGACAGCACCAGCGTGGCCGGCTGGCGCGTGGTGTCGATCGCCACGTCCTGGCGCGCGACCTCGACGCCGCTGGCATGGCCCGCGCTCAGCGGATGCGCGAGCTGGACCACGCCGGCGTCGGGCGAGACGCCGCGCTCGCCCAGCACGCGCGCGATGGTCGCGTATTCCTCGTCCGGGGCCACGCCGACGCGCAGCACGTCGCCGGCATCGAGGCCGAGTCGGTTGTCCAGTGCCAGCGTTGCGGCGCCCGCGCCAGTGGCCTGGGTGGTGTGGCGCAGCGCGAAGCTGGCGGTGCTGCCCGCCGCCGGGGCCGCGGGCAGCGGCGCCTGCAGCGCGACCGCGCCCACCGTGGTGTTGACCGCGCTGATGGTGGCGGTGTCGGCGCCGATGGTGATGGACATGCCGGGCGCCAGGCCGTCGACATCGTCCAGCGGGATCACGTCGGCGCGCAGCAGGGCCTGTGCCGTATTGGCATTGCCGCCGACCGTGACCGCGGTGCCGGGGGCGGGGGCGGCCGCCAGCGCGGTGGCCAGCACTACCGCGCGCAGGTCGGGCAGCACGGTGGCAACCAGCGCGGTGTCGCCGGCATTGTCGAAGGTCATCCCGGTCTCGACGCCGTTGACGCTGTCGAGCGGGACCACGCGGCCGGTCGGATAGGCCACCACGTTGGCCGCCACCGCGCCCACCTGTATTGCGTCGCCGGCAGCCAGCGCGGGGCCCGGCAGCGGCGCGGCCAGACGCACCAGGCCGAGGGCCGGGTTGACCGCCGCCACCACCTGGTTGTTGGCGCCGAAGGTGAAGGTCATGCCGGCGCTCATGCCCGCCACGGTATCGAGCGGCACCACCGTATTTGTCGGCAGGTCCGTGACCGTGCGCGCGTCGTCGGCCAGCGTGACCAGCTGGCCGACGGTGCCGGCGGGGTAGGCGGCATAGGCGGGCACGTCCAGCGGCAGCTGCGCCAGCGTGCCGACGCGCTGCACCTCTTCCTGCGCGCTGCCGACGCCGACAACCACCAGGTTGCCCGCGGTACTGAAACTTGGCCCGAACAGCAGCAGGTCGCCGGCGCTGGCCGCCACCTCCAGGTTCACATTGGCGCCGGCCGGGATGTCGAGGCCGTCGACCTGCGCGCCGCGCGCATGCGGCAGCCGCAGCGGCGTTTCCAGCAGCACGCGCGCCTCGGTGGCGCTTAGCCCGACCACCGCGGCGGCAAACACATACTCGGCGCCGTCGACCTGCAGCAGCTGGTGCGTCAGCGGCAGCAGGTTGGTGATCAGCGCCGCGGTGCCGCTGAGCACCAGTTCGGTGGCGCCGGCGCTTGTGTTGTCGCGCAGCGTGAAGGGGCTGAGCGTGGCGGCCACGGTGACGGCGACATCGCGCGCCGGCGCGCCGGCCGCATGCGAGAAATAGAGCGGCAGCGTCAGCGAGGTATGGCTTGGCGCGGCGCCCAGTGCCTGCACCTGGCGGTAGTCGGCGCGGCTGCCGTCGCCCACGCGCACCCAGTCGCCGACGCCGAAGTTGCCGGGATCGAGCACATACAGCCGCGGCAGGTTGATGGCCGTGCCGGTGTCCTGCAGCGCCGGGCGCAGCAGCACGCTGCCGCCCATGGCTGCATTGGCGAGGTCGAGGTGGAACATGTCGCGCCGCGCGCGCTCCGCCTGCTCGGGCAGCACGCGCGTGACCCAGGCGCGCTTGCCGCCGTTGAGGAAGAAGCCCTCGACCGCATGCGGCAGGTAGCTGTGGACCCGCCCGCCCGGCCCGGTGAACGCGTCCGGCGGCAGCATGCCGCCGAATAGCCGCTGGAACTCGCCAAAGCTGGTGACCAGCTGCGGCACGTCCAGCGGGCCGCGCTCGGTCACGCCGACCAGTCCGGTGGTGCTGGTGCTGACCCCCTCGATCGGCTTGTTGCTCGCCTGGATTTCCTCGACATAGACACCGGGTGCGAGATATTCGGGCATATTGGTTCCCCTATGCGGTTGCGGGACGGAGCGAGAGTGCGGCGTTCATTCGCGTCATTCGAACGCCACCGCCAGCACCTGTTCGGCCAGCCCGTAGTCGGGCTCGATGGTCAGCAGCAGCGGTTGCGGCGGCGCGGGGTGGGTGGCGCGCAGCCGGAACAGGGCCAGCCGCGCGATCCGCGGCAGGCGGAAATAGCCGTCGGCATCGGCGGTCGTGGCGTAGTGGTCGATGCGCTGGTATTCGGGTGGGTTGACGCCGTCGTCCACCTGCACCAGCGACAGCGCGGCCCACGGCGCGGCAGCGGCGAGGAAGGCGCAGGCGTCGCCGGCTTGCGCCGCGCGCGACAGGTTGCGCGGGTCATGCGTGGCGGGGATGCTGGCCGGCACCACCAGCGCCTGCCGCCGGTGCAGGTGCCTGAGCGGGTGGTCGAGCTCGATCCACGCCGGCTGGTCGGCGGACAGGCTGGTATCGACGGACTGGATGCCGATCACTTCGGCGCGCGCGCCATCGTCGGCGTCGATCCGCAGCGGCATGCCGGCGGCCAGTGTGTCGCGGTTGTCCAGCCGCAGCCGGCGCGTGCCCGGCGCCGCCGGCAACAGCAGGCGCTTGGCCTGCGGCAGGTCGTCGACCACGTCGCAGCGCGACAGCGTGGCCGTGGCATGGCCGCGATAGAAGCCGGGCGCCAGCGCTACCACGTCGGCCGGCACCATCACCGCGGCCGGCATCACGTTGGGCGGCGGGAAGGTCGGCCAGAGGCCATCGATCTCGACCGTGGCACCGGCCAGCGGCAGGTTCTGCGGCGTGCCGCGCTGCACGACGCGGCCCTTGAGCGCCACGCCCGCGCGGTGCAGGAACACGTCGCCGTGGTCCAGCGCGGTGAAATCCCCGGGAAAGCCGGCAAACGGGCCGAGCATGCCGTCGAGGTCGAGCGGCAGGTAGCCGCGCGCGGCCACATGCATCGGCACGGCCGCGGCGGCCAGCGCAAGCCCGGGGAACAGGCTCGCGGGCCGGCCGGCCAGCCCGGCCACCCCGTCGCGCCCGATGCGCGGAGCTACGTGCAGGGCCAAACGCAGGTCGGGGGTCTCGACGACGTCAGCGACGATGGGCCGCAACGTGATCTCGTCCACCAGCCGCGCCTGCACCAGCGCGCGCAGGCGCACGCCCGGGGCCTGCAGCGGGTCCGGGCACAGGTGCCAGGTGGCGGCGCCGGCGTGTTCCGGACGGCAGTCCATCACGCCGGCTCCCGCAGGCTGGCGATGCCATGCTCGGACAGCACCGAGTCCACTGGCGTGACCTGCTCCGGATCGTGGCCCGACGCGATCGGCACGATGCTCATCTCGAACGACACGCACAGCTGGTAGGGCTTGTCGAGCGCGTCCCAGACCCGCGTGATTTCTTCCAGCGAGAGCGGCTCCAGCCGCAGGAAGAACTCCAGCCCGGAGCCCGCCAGCGTGCCGGCCAGGCGCGCGCCGCTGAGGCTGGGGTCGTCGTGGAACAGCTGCAGGATCTTGCCGAGGATCAGGTGCTCCAGGTCGGTCGCGTCCTCGCGCTCGTCGGCGACCTGCGGCGTGACCAGGAAATGCAGGCGCAGCGGCAGCGGGCGGCGTTCGATGCGGTCGGCGGCGCTGCGGCGCGGCGGGCGGTTGAGCGTGAATTCCTCGCGCTGGACCAGGTAGAGCCACAGCGACAGGCCCTCGCGGTCGCGCTCTTCCAGTTCCTGGGGCGTGTCCAGCGAGACGATCATGGTGCCGATCGCATCCGGCATCGGGTCGGCCGGGTCGAAGTACGGCGACAGGTCCGGGTCGTCGCGCAGAGCCTGCTCGATATGGCGGCGCAGGCTCTGGCAGGCATCGCGTATCGCTGTCTTCATCGCTCAGTTCTCGTTCCGCTGCTCGCTGTCATGGTCCGGGCCGGCGGCGCTGTACAGGCATTCACCTGACGGCAGGCGCCTGGCCTGCAGCACGCCGTCCCGCACCAGCGCCTCCAGGGCCCGCAATACCACCGCGGGATCGGCCTGTGACCCGGCCGGCAGCCACCAGCGGGCGATGCCGATGCAGGTGTCGGCTGCCTTCGGGTAGCGGCGTACATACCCGGTGACCTGCATCGCCACGGCGGCTGCGCGGGGGTCAAGGCCTGAGACCGAGGTATCGACCATATCGGGAGCCGTCGCGGATAGGGCTGGGTTCCCGCACTGTTGCGCAACATCCGGGCCAGGGCGGCCAGGCCTTGTGGCAGGCGGCAGCGCGCCCGGGAGCAGGGGAAGGGGTGGGGCGCGATGGCCCCGCTGCCGGCACCGGAAGGCGGGGAAAATCAGGGACTTGCGCGTTGGCGCGGGATGGGGTGTGCCGGTCCCGGGTGCGGCAGCGTTGCCCCGGGGAGGCGCCTAGCGCGCGAGCTGCAGCGTCAGGATGCCCGCCAGCACCAGCGCGGTGGCGGCCAGGCGGCGCCGGTCGAACGGCTCGCGCAGCAGGAAGTGGCCGAGCAGCGCGGCGAAGATCACGCTGGACTCGCGCAGCGCCGCCAGCTTGGCCACCGGCGCCAGCGTCATCGCCCACAGCATCAGCCCATACGACCCGACGCGGTTGATGCTGCCGATCCACGCGCGCTTCCATTCGGTGCGCAGCAGTGTCAGCAGCGCCGTGCCGCGGCGGCTGAAGGCATAGCCGGGCATGAATACGTGCGACATCGCTTGCAGCCAGACGATGTAGGTGAAGACTTCGCCGTAGCGCTTGACCGCCGTGCCGTCGATCACCGTGCCAGCCGCCAGGCAAGCGCCGGCCAGCAGCGCAAAGCCAAGCAGGTCAGGCGACTGCCGCCGCCAGCGCACCAGGCTGACCAGGCCGCAACAGATCAGGGCGATGCCGGCATAGCCGCCGGGGCCGAGCCGCTCGCTGCCGGTCAGCAACAGCAGGACCGCCACCATCATCGGCGCGGACCCGCGCATCAGCGGGTAGGCCTGGCTGAAGTCGCCGCGGTTGTAGGCGGCTACCAGCGACAGCTTGTAGCCGACCTCCAGTGCGACGGTGGCCAGCAGGAACGGCCATACCTGCGTGGCGGGCAGGGGTACGAAAAACAGGAAGGGGATCGCCACCAGCAGGCAGAAGGTGTCGATCAGCGCCATTGACGACAGGCGGTCACCGCCGATCTTGACGATGGCGTTCCAGGACGCGTGCATCAGCGCGGACAGCATCACGGCGGCGAAGGCGAGGCCGTGGAAGTCTGGGGGCAGGGGCATGGGGGAGAAGATGTTCGACGCGTTTGGCGAGCCCTTTAGCGAGCCCGCTTGTTTGCTCCCCTCTCCCGCGCGCGGGAGAGGGGCCGGGGGTGAGGGCGGGCGGTGGGAGTGGCGAAGACATGTGCGGTGCGACGGCCTGGACTGCGCGCGTCGCAATGCGTTCGCCATGGTTCCTGCAAATGCCGGCCCTCACCCCCACCCCTCTCCCGCAAGCGGGAGAGGGGAGCCTTCTGCAAGAGCCGGTAGTCAATCGTGACTACGCCGCCTGCGCCAGCGGCGCGTGCATGTCGATTCCCATCTCCTTCAACACCTCACCCACCGCCGTCACCACATTCCGCATCTCGTTATCGTCAATCGCCCCGATGCACCCGACCCGGAACGTCTCCACCTGCGTCAGCTTGCCCGGATACAGGATGTACCCCCGCTCGCGCACCTTGCTGTAGAACGTCTTGAAGTCATAGCGCGCATCCGCCGGCGCATGGAAGGTGACGATGATCGGCGCCTGCACCGCCGCCGGCAGGAACGGCCGGAAGCCGAGCTGGCCCATGCCCTGGATCAACGCAGCGCAATTCTCGCGATAGCGTGCCCCGCGTACCGGCTGCCCGCCTTCCTCCAGGAACTGGTCAAGCGCCGCGCGGAACGCCGCCACCACGTGCGTGGGCGGCGTGAAGCGCCACTGCGTGGTCCTCTGCATATAGGCGTACTGGTCGTACAGGTCGAGCGCCAGCGAATGGCTGTTGCCCTGGCTCGCTTCCAGCACATCCTTCTTCACCAGCACGAACCCCATGCCCGGCACCCCTTCAATGCACTTGCCGGTGGCAGCCACCAGCGCATCGAACGGCATGGTGCGCGCATCGATCCCGATCGCGCCGAACGAGCTCATCGCATCGACGATCAGTCCCTTGCCCAACCGCTGGCACAGCGCGGCGATCTCCGGCAGCGGGTTCAGCACGCCGGCGCCGGTCTCGCAATGCACCTGCGCCACGTGCGTGATCGACGGGTCGCGCGCCAGCGCCTGCTCGATCAGCGCGGCCGTGGCCGGCTGGTCTTCGGGGATCGGCAGTTCCACGCTGGCGCGGCCCAGCACCTTGCAGATCTTCAGGATGCGCTGGCAGTACGCGCCGTTCTGCGGCACCAGCACCTTGCCATCGCGGGGTACCACGTTGGCGATGGCCGCTTCCACCGAGAAGGTGCCGCTGCCCTGCATCGGCACGCACACATGGGTGCCTTCGCCGTGGACGATGCGCACGAGGTCGTCGCACAGGCTGCGCGTGATGCTGTTGAAGCTGGCATCCCACGATCCCCAGTCGCGCAGCATGGCCTGCTTGGTGGCGAGCGAGGTGGTCAGGGGGCCGGGGGTCAGAAGGATCGGGTCGTTGCCGCGGATCATGGTGAGCTCCTCGTTGGGAAGGCGATTGGGAAGGAGATTGCGTATTGGGGGGATTTCAGTCGCTCGCCTGGCCCTGGCGCCATGCCTGGGTCTTGCGGTCGAGCACGCGTTGCAGCAGGTAATAGAGCAGGCACGCCAGCGCGGAGGTCACCACCACCAGCGTGGCCATGGCCGCCGCCGGGCCGATGTCGCCGGCCTCGTCCAGGTTGACGATCTCGACCGAGGCTAGCTTGGTGTCGGCGCCGTACAGGAACACCACTGCCGACACCGTGGTCATGGCGTTGATGAACAGGTAGCGCGAGATCTCCAGGATGGCGGGCAGGCAGGCCGGAACGGTAACCTTGAAGAAGGTCTTGTAGAAGGGCACCTTCAGCGACGCGGACACGGCCTCGAACTCGCTGTCGAGCTGCTTGAGCGCGGTCACCGCGGTCAGGTGGCACGACGCGTAGTAATGGACGATCGTCACCAGGACCAGGATGCCCAGCGTCTGGTACAGGCCGTGCAGCGGGTTGGCCTGCGGCACGAAGAAGAAGATGTAGCCCAGCCCCAGCACCAGCCCCGGCACGCCCATCGGCAGCACCGCCATCAGCCGCACGAAGCCGCGCAGCCAGTCCAGCCCGCGCGTTTTCTCCAGCAGGTAGGCGGTGGCAAAGATGAACACCGGGCCGATCACGGCGGCCAGCGCGGCCATGCGCAGGCTGTTCAGGTAGGAGTCGACCACGCCGCCCTCGACCAGGCCGACGCGGTAGTGATTCAGCGACAGCGAGAAGTTGTAGGGCCACAGCTTGACGAACGACGCGTAGATCGCCATGCCCATCACCGCCACCATCAGCGCCGCCATCAGCCAGCAGAACGCCGCCATGGCGAGGTCGAAGCGGCGGCTGCGGCGCGGCACGTACGGCACCGAGCGCGCCGACATCAGCGCCATCTGGCGCTTCTGCACGCGCGCGTCGACGCAGTAGGTGACCGCCACCGGCACCAGCAGCATCAGCGACACCACCGCGCCCTGCGAGAAGTCCTGCATGCCGATCACCAGCTTGTAGATGTCGGTGGCCAGCATGTGGAAGTTGCCGCCGATCACCTTGGGGATGCCGAAGTCGGAGATCGCATAGGTGAACACCACCATCGCCGCGCTGACCAGGCCATAGCGCGCCCCCGGCAAGGTGATGGTGAAGAACTTGCGGGTCGTGGAGGTGCCCAGCGCATCGGCCGCCTCGTACAGCCGCGCGTCGGTCAGCGACAGCGCCGTGACCAGGATCATCAGCGCATGCGGGAACGTGGCGAACACCAGCGAGGCGACGATCCCCAGCGGCCCGTAGATCTGCGTGCCGCCCATCCACGGCTTGAACAGTCCCTGGTTGCCGAACCAGAAGATAAAGGAAATGGCGGCCAGCAGCGACGGCGCCAGCAGCGGGATCAACGCGAGGTTGCGCAGCAGCCCCTTGCAGGCGATGCGGCTGCGCGTCAGCGCGTAGGCAAAGGTAAAGGCCATCGGCACGGTGATGCAGGTGGCCAGCGCGGAGACCCACAGGCTGTTCCACACCGAGCGCAGCAGCGCCGGCGATTCAAAGTACGCCCGGAAGTGCGCAATGCCGGCCAGCGTGCCGTCGCGGTTCTGCACGCTCTTGGCCAGGATCATCGCGATCGGGGCCAGCACGAAGCAGAGCAGGGCAATCGCGGCCAGTGCCAGCAGCAGGTGCGCGAGCCTGTCGGTCCAGTGCGCGCGCACCGAAGTGGCAACGAGCGCGGGTGGCGCCGGCAGGGAAGGCTTCGTGCCGGAACCGGGGATCCCGGCCGGCACGGCGCCCGGGGCGGTATCGGTAGCCGGCGCAGTGGCCGGCGCCGTCGAGAGGCTCAGGCGCATGCGTGGCGGAAGATACGGAGGCGGTCAGCGGGAATGGCCAGGCGCAGGCGGTCGCCGGTGTTCGGGCGGAGCTCGTGCAGGTCATTGAGCGAGAGGTCGGCGCACAGCGTGCCCGACGCGGCATCGGGCAGCCGCAGTGTCAGGCGCGAGAACGCGCCCAGGAACTCGATCTTGTCCACGGTGGCCTCCAGCACATTGGGCCCGTGCTGCTCGATGCCGCGCACGCAGACGTCTTCGGGCCGGAAGAACACCTGCACGGCTTCCTCCACGCCGCAGCCGGCCGGTGCGTTGCAGTGCATGCGCACGCCGCCCAGATGCAGCGCGCCGTCGCTGCCCACGCGCGCACCCAGCATATTGGTCTTGCCGACAAAGTCCGCGGCAAACGGAGTCGCCGGACGCTGGTAGACCTGCGCCGGCGTGCCCACCTGCTCGATCACTCCCTGGTTCATGACCACGATGCGGTCGGCCATCGACAGTGCCTCTTCCTGGTCGTGCGTGACCAGGATGGTGGTGATATTGAGCCGCTGCTGCAGCGCGCGGATCTCGCTGCGCAGCCGCACGCGCACGCGTGCGTCGAGCGCTGACAGGGGCTCGTCCAGCAGCAGCAGGCCGGGCGAAGTCGCCAGCGCGCGCGCGATGGCGACGCGCTGCTGCTGGCCGCCGGAGAGCTGCGCGGGGTACTGGTTGCCGCGGTCGGGCAGGCCCACCAGCGTCAGCAGTTCATCCACGCGCGCGCGGCGCTGTTCGCGCGGCATGCGCCGGTTGACCAGGCCGTAGGCGACGTTGTCCGCCACCGTCAGGTTGGGGAACAAGGCATAGGACTGGAACACGATGCCGTAGTCGCGCTCCATCGGCGGCAGCGTGGAGATATCGCGCCCGCCCTGGTGGATGGTGCCGGCGTTCTGCGATTCCAGCCCGGCGATGATGCGCAGCAGCGTGGTCTTGCCGCAGCCTGACGGTCCCAGGAAGCACAGCAGCTCGCCCCGGCGCACCTCGAGGTCGATGTGATGCAGCGCGACGAAAGGGCTTGCGCCCGTGCCAAAGCGCTTGTGGATGCCTTTCAGGCTGAGATAGGTCTCGGCCGTGGAAGTGGAGGATTGCATGGCGTGGGGTCCTCGGCGAAGTTGTCGTGGTGCCGGCCTGGTGCTTGCGCCCCGGGCCGGCGCGTTCCCGGGCTACTGCTTTTCCGACTTGCCGGCGTACCGCTTCTGCCACTCGTTCAGCACGCGCTCGCGGTTCCTGGCGATGTAACTGAAATCGTTCTTGACCAGCATCTGCTCGTAGTTGGCGGGGATGGTGTCGACCTTGCGGGCCACGCCCGGGTAGGTCACGATGGCCCAGTCCCTGGCGAACAGCTGCGCCGCTTCCTTGCTCGCCAGCCAGTCCATGTAGCGCTGCGCGGCCTCCTGCTTCTTCGTTCCCTTGACGATGCCGGCGGCCTCGATGTCATAGCCCAGGCCTTCCTTGGGGAAGATCATCTCGATCGGCGCGCCCGAGGCCAGCGTCTTGTGCGCGCGCAGCTCGAACGAGATGCCGATCGGGAACTCGCCCGCGCCCGCCTGCTTGCACGGCTTGGAGCCGCTGTGCGTGTACTGGGCGATGTTCTCGTGCAGCGCGTCCATGTACTTCCAGCCTTCCTGCTCGCCGAACAGTTGCAGCCACGCGGTCACGTCGAGGAAGCCGGTGCCGGACGACGCCGGGCTGGGCATCACGATGGCGCCCTTGTAGACCGGCTTGGCCAGGTCCTTCCAGCTCTCGGGGCGGGGCAGGTTGCGCTTCCTGGCTTCGACCGTGTTGAAGCAGACGGTGGCGCCCCAGACATCCAGGCCCACCCACGACGGCGGCGTGGCCTTGTCGCTGTAGTGGCGCGTCAGCTTTTCGAAGCCCTTGGGAGTGTAGGGCGTCAGCATGCCTTCCTGCTTGAGCACCTCCAGGCTGGATGCGGCCAGGCCGGCGATCACGTCTGCCTGGGGGTTGGCTTTTTCGGCGAGCGCCTTGGCGGTGATGACGCCGGTGGAGTCGCGCACGTACTTCAGTTCGATGTCGGGCGCGACCTTGGCGAAGCCTTCGGCGTATGGCTTCAGCGTTTCGATCTCCCACGCGGTGTAGACCGTGAGGGTGGTTTTCTGGGCCAGCGCGGTGCTGGCGGCGCCCAGTGCGAGCAGGGCGGCGGCGGTTTGCAGGGTGGACTGGATGGACAGTTTCATGGGGCCTCCGTTTTCCGGCATTGTAGGTGGAGATATGTGTCAATCTGGTGAATATGTGGCAACGTGTGGCGCTGCGTTGCACAACATCGAATCACCTTGAAACCCTTGTACTACAACACTTGCAAGACATATGCCCTGTTTTTGATGGTTCTTGCGTCACCCTGTCAGCGCCGCTGATGTCTTGATTGTTGACAATATACAAACCACTTGCTTTAATCGCAATAAGGTTTTTCGATGTTGCTGAATCCGTCACAAATGGGAGTTTTCATGTCACGCCAAGCGCCGCTGGCGAGCGAAATCACCATCCTGCAGAGCCAGTCGCTGACCACGCTGGTACAGCGCGAACTGGAGCTGCGGATCATGTCCGGCGAACTGCCGCCGGGCGCCAAGCTCAACGAGATCGAAGTCGCGGGCCAGCTCAAGGTCTCGCGCGGCCCGGTGCGTGAAGCGTTCCGCGCGCTGGAGCAAGCGGGCCTGCTGCGCACCGAAAAGAACCGCGGCGTCTTCGTGCGTGCCATCTCGGTGCAGGAAGCCGACGAAATCTATGAACTGCGCGCGGTGCTCGATGAATTCGTCGGCCGGCAACTGGCGGCCCGCATCACGGCGGAAGGGTTGCGCGAACTGCGCGCGCTGGTCGAGGCGCTGGGCGCCGCCAGCGCTGCCCGCGACCTGGACGAATACGCACGCCTGAACTTCGCCTTCCACGACCGCATGGTCGAGCTGGCCGGCAACGGCAAGCTGCTCGACACCTACCGGCGCCTGGTCAAGGAGCTGACGCTGTTCCGGCGCGAGGCGCTGTCCGGCAGCAACGCGGCCATGCCCGATTCCACCCGCGAGCATCGCGCCATCGTCTCGGCCATCGCCGCGCGCGACGGCGAGCTGGCGGCGCGGCTGATGCGCGAACACGTCGAGCGCGGGCGCGCGCGCATGCATGCCGCAGTCGATCCCGGCAACGCCGGCACCGGCGCGGCCGCCTGACCTACAACCATCGATTCCCGAACCCCGCACACCGGACCGCCACCATGCCCGATACCAACGATCCCGCCCGCACCATTACCGTCAACCAGCGCAGCTACCGCTGGATGCAGCAGCCCGTCGTGGTGGTCTGTGTCGACGGCTGCGAGTTCGACTACCTCGAAGCCGCCGCCGCCAGCGGCCGCGCGCCTTATCTCAGGCAGCTGCTCGCCAGCGGCTCGTCGTTCCGCGGCGCGTGCGTGGTACCCACCTTCACCAACCCGAACAACCTTTCCATCGTCACCGGCGCGCCGCCGGCGGTGCACGGCATCTGCGGCAACTATTTCTTCGACCGCAGTGCCAATGAGGGCCGCGGCGAGGAAGTGATGATGAACGACCCCAAGTACCTGCGCGCGGGCACCATCCTGGCTGCGTTTGCCGACGCCGGCGCCAGCGTCGCGGTCGTGACCGCCAAGGACAAGCTGCGCCGCCTGCTCGGCCACGGCATGCGCGGCATCTGTTTCTCGTCCGAGAAGGCCGACCAGGCCACGGTGGCGGAGAACGGCATCGACGGCGTGCTGGAACTGGTCGGCATGCCGGTGCCCGACGTCTACAGCGCCGAGCTGTCCGAATTCGTCTTCGCCGCCGGCGTACGGCTGATGGAAACGCGCCGCCCCGACCTGATGTACCTGTCCACCACCGACTACATCCAGCACAAGTTCGCGCCGGGCTCGGACGGCGCCAACGCCTTCTACGCGATGATGGACAAATACCTGGCGCGCCTGGACGAGCTTGGCTGCGTGGTGGCGCTGACCGCCGACCACGGCATGAACGCCAAGCACGACGATGCCACCAAGGCGCCCAACGTGATCTACCTGCAGGACCACCTGGATGCATGGCTTGGCCGCGGCGTGGAAGAGGGCGGGGCGCGCGTGATCCTGCCGATTACCGATCCCTATGTGGTCCACCACGGCGCGCTCGGCTCGTACGCCACCGTCTACCTGCCGGAAGATGCCGACCGCGACGCGCTCAGGGCACGGCTGTCCGGCCTGCAGGGCGTGGAAAGCGTGCTGGACAACGCCGAAGCCTGCGCGCGCTTCGAGCTGCCGTCCGACCGCGTGGGCGACCTGGTGGTGACCGGGGACAAGCACGTGGCGCTTGGCACCAGCCGCAGCCGCCATGACCTGTCGGGGCTCGATGCGCCGCTGCGCTCGCACGG
Organism: Cupriavidus phytohabitans; assembly: GCF_017815025.1. NCBI lineage: Bacteria > Pseudomonadati > Pseudomonadota > Betaproteobacteria > Burkholderiales > Burkholderiaceae > Cupriavidus > Cupriavidus phytohabitans. The sequence continues at coordinate 122,734 of NZ_JAGIQB010000006.1, read as the reverse complement.
CGGCGTGTCGGAGCAGACCGTGCCGCTGTTGTTCAACCGCCCGACCGCCGGCATCCCGGGCAAGCCCGTGATGCGCAATTTCGACATCTTCGACGTGGCGCTGAATCACCTGCACTGACACCTGCACTGACACCTGCACTGACACCCGGCAACGAGCCGCCGCACCTGTACTGACCGGAGGAATCCCATGAACGCCCCCCAATTCCCTGCAGGCACCGTCAGCCCGCACTTTCGCGCCGAGGCCCTGCGCATCGATGGCCAGAAGATCGTGCGCGAGCGCGTGATCGAGGTGCGCAACCCGTATGACGGCACGCTGGTGGGCACCGTGCCCAAGGCCACGCTCGACGACGTGCGCCGCGCCTTCGACGTGGCGCGGGCGTACCGTGCCACGCTGACGCGCTACGAGCGCGCCGCCATCCTGAACCGCGCCGCCGCGCTGCTGCGCGAGCGTACCGAGGAAGCGTCGGACCTGATCACGCTGGAGTCCGGCCTGTCGAAGAAGGACTCGCTGTACGAGATCGGCCGCGTGGCCGACGTGCTCGGCTTCGCCGCCACCGAGGCGCTGCGCGACGACGGCCAGCTGTTCTCCTGCGACCTGACTCCGCATGGCAAGAAGCGCCGCGTGATGACGCAACGCGAGCCGCTGCTGGGCGTGATCTGCGCCATCACGCCGTTCAACCACCCGATGAACCAGGTGGCGCACAAGGTGGCGCCGTCGATCGCTACCAACAACCGCATGGTGCTCAAGCCATCGGAGAAGGTCCCGCTGTCGGCGTACTTCCTTGCCGACCTGCTGTACGAGGCCGGGCTGCCGCCGCAGATGCTGCAGGTCGTCACGGGCGACCCGCGCGAGATCGCAGACGAGCTGATCACCCATCCCGCGGTCGACCTCGTCACCTTCACCGGCGGCGTGGCCATCGGCAAGTACATCGCCAGCAAGGCCGGCTACAAGCGCGTGGTGCTGGAGCTGGGTGGCAATGACCCGCTGATCGTGCTGGCCGACGCCGACCTGGATCGCGCCTCCGACCTCGCGGTGCAGGGCTCGTACAAGAACTCGGGCCAGCGCTGCACCGCGGTCAAGCGCATGCTGGTGCACGAGGCCGTCGCCGCGCACTTCACCGAGCTGGTGGTCGAGAAGACCCGCGCGTGGAAGTATGGCGACCCGATGGACCGTGGCGTCGACATGGGCACGGTAATCGACGAAGAGGCCGCCATGCTGTTCGAGGCGCGCGTCAACGAGGCGGTGGCACAGGGCGCGCGGCTGCTGGCCGGCAACCAGCGCAACGGCGCCAGCTATGCGCCTACGGTGATCGACCGCGTCGACCCGGCGATGACGGTGGTGCGCGAGGAGACCTTCGGGCCGGTGTCGCCCATCATCACGTTCCGCGATGTCCATGATGCGATCCGGATTTCCAACGGCACGGCGTTCGGCTTGTCGTCGGGGGTCTGCACCAACGATATCGAGGCGTTCACGAAGATCGCCAACTCGCTGCATGTGGGCACGGTGAACCTGTGGGAAGTGCCGGGCTACCGCATCGAGCTGACGCCGTTCGGCGGCATCAAGGATTCGGGGCTGGGCTACAAGGAAGGCGTGCAGGAGGCGGCCAAGAGCTTTACCAATCTGAAGACGGTGACGTTGCCGTGGGCGTGAGGTACCAGGAGAGCTGATTTGACCGCTGGTTTGCTCCCCTCTCCCGCGCGCGGGAGAGGGAGCACCCAGTCGGTCATCGGAAGGGCGGGGGCGACCCCGCTGCGCTAGAATCACCGCCCATCCCCCCACGCTCCCGGAGTCCCCGTGCTCGCCGAACAACGGCAGAAATACATCCTCGACCAGCTCTCCGCCACCGGCGCGCTGGCCATCAGCGAACTGGTGGCCGAGCTCGACGTCTCGCGCGAGACCATCCGGCGCGACCTGAACACGCTCGCGGGCCGCGGCCTGCTGGTGCTGACGCACGGCGGGGCGCTGGCCTCCGACCGCACCGAACCCGACACCCAGACCCGCGCCGCGGTCAATGCCGAAGGCAAGCGCGCCATCGGCGTGCGCGCCGCGGAACTGGTGCGCGACGGGGCATCGCTGATCCTGGATTACGGCACCACCACCCACGCGGTGGCGCAGGCGCTGCACGGCCACCACAACCTGCTGGTCTACACCAACGACCTCGCCATTGCCCAGCTGCTGGGCCGGCGCAACGGCAACCGCGTGATCGTGCTCGGGGGCGAACTGCAGGACAACGAGGACGCAACCCACGGCTGGGACACCATCGAGCAGCTGTCGCGCTACCACACCGACTTTGCCTTTATCGGCATCGGTGGCGTCACCCCGCGCGGCGAGATCTGCGACTTCTCGCGCTCGGCGGCCGAGCTGCGCAGCCGCATGCTGATGGCCGCCGACACCGCCTGCGTCGTGGCGGACCACACCAAGTTCGGCCGCAACACCGGGGTGACCATCAAGCATTTCGACCTGGCCGCCTGGCTGATCACGGACATGGCGCCCGAGCCGGAACTGGGCGCGGCGCTCAAGGAACGCGGAGCCAAGCTGCTGATCGCCTAGCCGCGCCGACAAGTCGGATTTTCGGCGCATTTGTGCGCTGATCGCACGAAAGTCCCCGCTGTTCGCACCAAAATGTAGCCTTTACATGGCAGTCACAGGTGTTTTGACTGCCCCATGCCCCATGCTGGTGCTAAAGTTTCGGGTTGCCAGACAGGCGCGGCATGCCGTGCCTGTCTGGACAACCGGAGGCCACCCACCTTCCCCTCGGCGCAACGCCAGGCGGCTCCAGAGACCGGCACCAGCCGGCAGGGCCGTCAGATCCAGACACAGCACCAGCACAGCAGAGACATCGTGAACGCTCCTTCCCTCGACGCATTCCTGGCGGGGGTCGCCCGCCGCGACCCCAATCAACCTGAATTCCTCCAGGCCGTGAAGGAAGTGATGATGACGCTCTGGCCGTTCGTCGAGCGCAATCCGCGCTATGCCGACCAGGCCCTGCTCGAGCGGCTGGTCGAGCCCGAGCGCGTGATCCAGTTCCGCGTGGCCTGGACCGATGACCGCAACCAGGTGCAGGTCAACCGCGCCTTCCGCGTGCAGCACAGCTCGGCGATCGGCCCGTACAAGGGCGGCATGCGCTTCCACCCGACCGTGAACCTGTCGGTGCTGAAGTTCCTGGGCTTCGAGCAGACCTTCAAGAACGCGCTGACCACGCTGCCCATGGGCGGCGGCAAGGGCGGCTCGGACTTCGACCCCAAGGGCAAGTCCGACGCCGAAGTGATGCGCTTCTGCCAGGCGCTGGTGACCGAGCTGTACCGTCACCTGGGCCCGGACACCGATATCCCGGCCGGCGACATCGGCGTGGGCGCGCGCGAAGTGGGCTTCATGGCCGGCATGATGAAGAAGCTGTCGAACCAGTCCGCCTGCGTCTTTACCGGCAAGGGCCTGGCCTACGGTGGCAGCCTGATGCGGCCGGAAGCCACCGGCTACGGCACCGTCTACTTCGCACAGGAAATGCTGCACCGCCGCGGCCGCGAGTTCGACGGCCTGCGCGTGCTGCTCTCCGGCTCGGGCAACGTGGCGCAGTACGCGGCCGAGAAGGCCATCGAACTGGGCGCCAAGGTGCTGACCCTGTCGGACTCCGGCGGCGTGCTGCACTACCCGCAAGGCATGACCACCGGGCAGCTGGCTGAAGTCATGGCCTTCAAGAACGAAGAGCGCGGCCGCCTGGCCGACTTCGCCGCCCGCCACGACATGGCCTTCGAAGCTGGCCGCACCCCCTGGCACGTGCCCGCCGACGTCGCGCTGCCGTGCGCAACGCAGAACGAGCTCGACGGCAACGATGCCGAAACCCTGCTCGGCAACGGGGTGATCTGCGTGGCCGAAGGCGCCAACATGCCGTCGACGCTGGAAGCCGTCGACCGCTTCGTCGACGCCAGGATCCTTTATGCGCCGGGCAAGGCCAGCAACGCCGGCGGCGTGGCGACCTCCGGCCTGGAGATGTCGCAGAATGCGATGCGCCTGTCGTGGCACCACGCCGAGGTCGACGAGAAGCTGCACGCGATCATGAAGGACATCCACCAGAACTGCATCCACCACGGGCAGAAGGCGGGCGGGTATATCAACTACGTGGAAGGCGCGAATATCGCCGGCTTCGTCAAGGTGGCGGATGCCATGCTGGCGCAAGGGGTGATCTGACGATCTGGCCCGGACGCGGCCGGTGCAATGCCGGCCGCCGGCGCGACCCTCAGGAGGTCAGCGAAACCGACAGCGCGCGGTAGGCCTCGCTGTCGGGCAGCGCCAGCGGCGACAGCGTCGCCGCGATCATGGCGCAGGTGGCAGCGTCGGGCCCGACGATCATCTGGCGGGACGAACCGAACAGCGCATAAGCCAGCATCGGCAATACCACGCTGTACAGGCCCACTACCGGGCTGAAGCCGGCAAGCTGGGCATAGGCCACGCTGATCGGCAGGCTGACCGCGGCCACCGACACGCCGGCCTGCAGGTCCACGCCGAAATCGGTGCGGCGGTCATGCAGCAGCTCGGCGGCGCCTCGCATCAGGCGCGCCAGCGTGGCGCGCAGCAGGTTTCGGGGTCGCTCCGGCAGGCCGTCCGACACCACGGCCGGCCGCTAGCCCTTTTTCCCCGGCTGCTGGAACAGTTCGCCGGCCTCCTTGACGTTCTGCTCGGCGCGCTTGCCGATCACTGTCAGCGCCTCGGCCTGTGCCTTCTGCGCGGTCTCGGCCAGCTCGCGCATGTTTTCGAACGCCCGCTGCAGCGCCTGCTGCACCAGCTCGCCATGCTTGGCCATGGCCTCGGCCGGGTTGCCAGGGGTGCCGTACTGCTGCGCCGCGGCCTGCAGTTGCTGCATGGTCTGCATGAAGATTTCCTGCTGCTTCTGCATCACGGCCTGCATGCCCTCGTAGGCCAGCTTGTTGGCCTCGGTCAGGGCCTCGATATCCTTGCGGCGTGCCTCGATCACGGCGTTCATGTCGAGGCCCGGCACGCGGAACTGTTCCATCAGCTTGGTGAAATCGGCGAAAGGATTGGGAGGCGTAGCCATGCTGGATCTCCTGGTGGGGGAAGGGTGAGCAGGGGTGGAGCGGGCCGCGGGACGGCCCTGCGCCGGATTCCACTCCACTATAGCCGGAATCCGCACGCTTCTAGCCGTCAATCGAGGAAGACCCTAAAGTTTCGGCCCCCCATGCCGTTGCCATCCATAGCCCGCACGTGCGCCGGCCCATCGGGCCCGCCCGCGGACGACGAGAGCGGAGAACGCTTGCGCCCACCAGCGCCGGCACTTCGCCATGACCAATCCTAATCAGGTAGAAGACATGAAGAATCTAGGTATCGGGGTACGCCTCGGCATCGGTTTTGGGGTGGTATTGCTGCTGTCGGCGCTCATGACGGTATTCGGCATGCTGCGCCTGCAGCAGGTGGCCGAGCGCACCCATGCGATGATGCAGCAGCCGCTGACCAAGGAACGGCTGGTCAGCGACTGGTACCGGCTCATGCACACCAGCGTGCGCCGCACCACCGCGGTGGCGCGCAGCGCCGACCCGTCGCTGGGCCAGTTCTTTGCCGCCGAGACCAAGGCATCGATCGAAGGCATTGCGCAGCTGCGCGACAAGCTGCAGCCGATGCTCAGTTCCGAGCAGGAAAAGGCCGCGTTCCAGAAAATACTGAGCGTGCGCGACCCGTACAACAACGGCCGCGACAAGATCACCAGGCTCAAGCAGGAAGGCCTGACCGAAGAAGCCAATCAGGTACTGGAGAAGGAGTTCGTCCCCGCCGGCGACGCCTACCTGGCCGAGATCCAGAAGCTGCTCGACATCCAGCGCACCAGCATCGATGCCACCGCGCGTGAGATCAACAGCATCTATGTCAATGCGCGCAACAGCCTGATCGGGCTGGGCGTGGTGGTGCTGGGGATCGGCATTGCGTTCTCGGTCTGGCTGACCAGCGGCATCACGCGCCCGCTGCATCGCGCCGTGGCGGTGGCCCGCACCGTGGCTTCCGGCGACCTCACCAGCCGCATCGATGTCGACAGCCGCGACGAGACCGGCCAGTTGCTGCAGGCATTGGCCGACATGAACGCCAATATCCTGCGCATCGTGCGCCAGGTGCGCGCGGGCACCGAGTCGATCGTGTCGGGCACCAGCCAGATCGCGGCCGGCAACACAGACCTGTCGCAGCGTACCGAGGAACAGGCCTCGTCGCTGCAGCAGACCGCGGCCAGCATGGAAGAACTGACCAGCATCGTGCGCCAGAACGCGGACAATGCGCGCCAGGCCAGCACGCTGGCGGTCAATGCCTCGGATATCGCCGAGAAGGGCGGCGAAGTCGCGGGCAAGGTGGCGGAGACCATGGAAGAGATCAACGGCGCGTCGAAGAAGGTGGTCGACATCATCGCCGTGATCGAGGGCATTGCCTTCCAGACCAATATCCTGGCGCTGAACGCGGCGGTGGAAGCGGCGCGCGCCGGCGAGCAGGGCCGGGGCTTTGCCGTGGTGGCGGGCGAAGTGCGCAGCCTGGCGCAGCGCAGCGCGACCGCGGCCAAGGAGATCAAGGCGTTGATCGGGGATTCGGTCGATCGCGTCGAGAAGGGCTCCATGCTGGTGACGCAGTCGGGCCAGACCATGGAAGAGATCGTCGCGGCGGTCAAGCGCGTGACCGACATCATGGGCGAGATCAGCGCGGCGTCGGCGGAGCAGAGCTCGGGGATCGAGCAGGTGAACCAGGCGGTGACGCAGATGGATACGGTCACGCAGCAGAACGCCGCGCTGGTGGAAGAGGCGGCCGCGGCGGCGGGTTCGCTGGAGGAGCAGGCGCAGCGGTTGAAGGAGGCGGTGGCGACGTTCAGGCTGGCGGCCTGATGGCAGGCGGGTTTTCTTCCCTCTCCCTCGAGGAGAGACCATCGCACGCTTGCACGTGCCGGCTTGCCTTCCAGTAACCGTCGGTTGTCGTCGCCGCGCAGACGGGGACCCAGTGGCGCTTTGTCCCCCTTCGGGGGACTTCAAAGACGCTGGATTGCTCGCTGTCGCTCACCCTTCGGGCCGTCCTCCAGACGTCCAATGCGTATCCGCGCATTGTCCCGCCCACGTGCCCTTTGGGTATGCGCGGGAATGACGGCGGAACTTGATACTTCGGTGGTACTAACAGAATCAACGGGTTAGCAACGGTTCCTGGGTAGGGGGAGGGCGAATTCTGAGCGATATCAAGTCGTTATTCAGGATAAGCCGTTGATTCAATTAGATTTTTTTTGAGAAGATTTGGTCTTCCCCGAGTGACAAGAGCGAATCTTGTGTCGCGGATCAATTGAGCGACCTGCTACGTGTCAACGGGTACCGTCTTGTGGTGCGATGACCAAAGAGGCGATAACGCGTGATTCGTCTCTTCTGACTCCTGCAAGGACTGTTCGCCTACATGCAGGTCCTGCTTGAAGGGTGCGACTTGAATGTAGACCTCCTGGGATGTGAGTGCCTACCTCCGGGTCAGCATGCCGCATTGATGGCTTGGCTGGTCGTTGGCCCGGCAACTGCAGTTCTTCGTCTTTCTGTCCGATATCCCGATGGCGTCAGTTCTCACTATCGCGGCCTTTCATTGCGCATTGTCAAAATCGAAAAACTGAGGTTGCTTTCGTGACCCCGAGCAGGTTGTGGCCGTAGAGAAAATGTCATAGCCTCGGCCTTTCACGAGGCTTTCAGCCCTCACGGCAATATGAGAAGCACCAAACGTCATTGTTTGCGGCGGGCTGCCAGCAGAGAGCGAAGCGTCTTGCCGGAATGTTCGAATGCAAGGGAGCCACATGGCAAAACGATTAGGGACGGTCTGTATGTCAGTGGCGGTAGCGCTGACATTTATAGCGTTAGGCGGGGCGGGCCTCTACGTCTATGCACAGGAGCGGCACGACTTGCCGCCGCCCGGCCATGAGAAAGCGAAGCAGCTTCAGGGCAGCCCCTTTGGGCTGCCTCGGGGCGCCGATCCGATCATTGGTGATCTCGGTGGCGTGCCGGTATCGGTGCCGCTCAACTACACGCATCTGATAACCGAGTACGACGGTGATCCGAGTGTGTTTGATCCAGAGCGCCGGAACTGGAAGGCCCCGACGCGTACTTTTGCATCGAAGATCAACTCTCTGCCTCTGATGGTGCATTTGCCCGATTTTTTACCAAAGACGCCCGAGAACGAGGCAAGCTATTACCGGGCGAAAAAATCGGTCGAGGAGCCGGTTGAGTGGCTGCACATCGGGGTGAGTGCCGGTCGGTCATTTTATTTACATGAGGATAACTTGGTACGGGGAAACCCATACGATCAGAAGAAGAGAATTGATGGACTGTCCAAGTTCCGTAATAAGCGATATGAGCGGCAAGCTGAGAAGCTCTATGGACTGGTGGAGTACAGATCCGATGAAATTGTGCATTATCCGAGTGGCCCTGTTGTGAAGAGGGAGCGACTATTCTTTTTCAATAGCTATGGCAAGGACGCGACATTTATTGAATGCAACGCTAATGGAGAGCCGTTCGAAGGAAGCCGTCGCAATGTTTGCACGCACCGGTTTTCTCTGTACCCATCAATAAAAGCTGAAGTATCTCTCCAGTATGACGCCCGCACGCTAGGCCAGTGGATGGAGTACGAACGCAAGGCACGCGAGTTGATTTTGAGCTTCCGCGTGCAGCCTGGCAATGCAACCGCCATACCTGCGCTTCAACAACAATAAAGACTTTCATCCATGCCTAAGTCCATCTCGGCTCAATCGTTGAGCGAAATTAGATTTCAACTCAACGCAGGCAAGATTACGCCGTCTCAGGTCTATAGTCAGCTTGAAGGGCATGGCTATAGATACGCCGGATGGGCCCGCGGTGTGGCTGATGCTAACACCATCGCTGGGGCGTCGGCGCTGACTTACATGCAAAATACCGCCAAGGAGTTAGGCAAGCCGCTAACCGGGGCACAGGTTGAGCAGATTAAGTTAGACATGGCGAAAGGCTATCTCGACGCGCTGTACCAACAAACGAACGATGGTAGTCTGCCCGTCACGCGCGATATTGATAGTCGCGAGGTGTGGAGTTTTCACAGCAAGGTCTTTGAGGACAATGGCCTCCCCCCTCAGGCTTGGACCCTTGATACCCCCTTCCGCCTCATGGAAAAGATGGGCGGCCCTGCGCAAGTCGAGCAGTTCTGGAATATGCTGCGCGACACGGGCGGTGGCTACGTCGACGCTCTCGCGGCAAATACCGCCACCCTGGCGTTCATGTACGGCGCTTCCACCTCGTCCAATCCGTCGGTCCGGGCAATGGCCAATGATTGGCTGCAAAAGGCACCGGGCGTCTCGTCTGGAAAGGAATTACTGAATCTTGTTGATGCCATCGCCGGAATTGACAAGGCAGGCTTCTTTGAATCCATGGGAGTGGACGCGGCCAATGCCCTGCGCGAAACTGGCAGTCATGTCCAGGATCAATTCAAGCAATTGCTCGACAAGCTGCCATTCTCGGACGCCAGCGGTATTACAGGAGTCGGCAACGCGCTAGCAAGGCTTGGGGGAGAACGCGTTTCTCTTGCGGACATCGGCGGAACCCATTCCGGCGCAGGGGAGGCACTTGCCGCTCAGCAACAGGCTTTTGTTGAGCGTGCCGCCCAATGGCAGGGAACTATTGAGCGCCTCTACGGTAAGGATGTCTCCATCTATACCCTAGGCGATGGAACAAGGACGCTGGTGGATGGGCAGCGCAACGTGCTCGCCACAGTAGCAACCGACGACGGCGATGTTCGCCTGATTGGTTTGCATGGAGAAGTGGTCTCAGTTGGGGCGCGTGGTGAACTGGCGGTGACTGAACCAACTATCGGTGGTTTGCCATTCGATGGGCACGCGATGCAGCAGGAGGCATCAGTCACAGCGGCGTCGGAGTCAGTTTCCCCCGTGGACACCCTCGGCAGCATCCAAAGCATGCTGTCGCTGGTCCAGGCGATCGAATCGGGAGATACCAAGGCTATCGTGGCGGCCAGCGCGGCCATGCTGGCCAACCTGGATCGAACTGGTGGCGGAACGCTGCTGTCGGATGGCGTCGGAGTTGGTTTGAATGCGCTGGCGGCAGGCATTAACCTGTTCAATGCCATCCAGGACGGCGATGGACTGCGTATTGCGGCGTCCAGCCTGAACCTGGGTAGCCAGGCGGCGACCATCTACGCCAATATGCTCAAGGACGAGGGCATTGCGGCCTACCAGGCCGGTGCGACCACCGCGGGCAACAGCCTGATGGAGTCGGCCGGCACCATGGGACAGGTGGCAGGCGGACTTGCCCTTGTGGCGAGCATCGTGTCGCTGGTAATGGCGATCGAGGATGGGAATGGCTATCAGATTGCCAGCGCGGCGCTGAGTACCGCTGCCGCTGGATTTGCGGTTGCTGGATACACGTCTTACTGCCCGCCGCTGGCCTTCGCTGCGGTTGCCGTGGCGATGATTGGCGCGGCGTTCACCGACGACGATATCCCGACGCTGGAAGGAGAGGCCACTGCGGTATGGAATCCGGATCGCAGCATCCATGTGCTGACCACGGTCGATACCGAGCAAGGCGGTGGCACGCCCACCAGGATGCTTCAGAGCCTGGTAGATGAACTGCAGAAGTCGCTGTCCGCCCAAGTGGATGCCAATGGCAACCCGGTCTACGCGATCATCCCCCAGCGCCTGCCGACCATCGGCTACGCCTACCATCCAGATAGCTACCTGGGCAATGTCGCAAGCTTTGACGGCGCCCCCGGTCATTTGTACTTGAAATGGATTGACGAGAATGGCCGGGAGCAGACCCGCTACTTCGACGGGGCGGGCAATCGGGGGCAAGCGGGGCAAGCGACGCTGATGCAGGAGTTCCTGGTGCATGCGTTTGAGGCGGTGGTGCCGGCCTGGGAAGCCGAAACCATCCTTGCCGCCATGAACGAGACTGATGCGTTGACGTGGCCGGCGAGCGGATCGGTTGACGAGAACCGCGCGCGCGTCGCGCAGCAACTGTCCAACCAGGAATGGCAGAGTCCTGCTGCCGAAGCCGGGATGCCTGAGCAGGACGCGGACGGCATCCGCCAGCATTTCACGGCGTTGACCGTGGAGATAGAACTGCCGCCGGGCGTCGGAACCGGCCGCATCGGAAAGAACGTCGATCTGGACGGCTACATCGAGCAGACGGACTGGGTCCAGGCCAACCAGGGCATTCTGTCCATCGATGTCAACGGCGATGGAATCATCGGCCAGAGTGAGATCCTGACCAATGACCCTGACGCGGCTGCAGCGAATGCGCGCAACAGCCTGCAGTGGCTCGATATCAACCACGATGGCAAGCTGGATGCCTCCGATCCGGCCTTTGCCGCGCTGGGCATCTGGCTGGACGTGAACCGGAACGGCCAGACCGATGACGGCGAGTTCGCCTCGTTGCTCGACAAGGGCATTGCCTGCCTGGACTTCACCAGCCAGCCGCCTGTGCTGCACGCCGCGGATGGCACCGTTGTCAACGTTACCGAGCAGCACCTGACCGCGGATGTCCGCGGCGATTACTACCAGGCAGCCTTTGCCGATACGGATGGCAATGGCGACCCCGATGCCTTCGCTGGCATGCTGCACGCGAAGGAAGGCGGCGAGACGGTACTCAATGCCGTGGTCACCCATGACTACACCGGCGAGGCGGGCCATACCCATGGTGGCCTGGCCGGCGCAGACGCCAGCGGCGAGGCGCGCCTTGGCGCTGGCGATGAGCGGGTCCATACTGCCAGCGACCGGCAGCATGAGCAGGTCCTGGCCGAGGACGTGATCGCCGCTGGCGACATCCGCGTCAGTGACGGCGAAGCGATGGCGGACGGCGCGACGACCGTCACCACCGTCGAGGCCGGCGACGGCCGCCTGGCCTCCAAGGGTGACACCAATGGCGGCAAGGGCTCGCCGCGTACCGACACGGTGCGCCCGAACGATGGCCGCGTCACCAGCGCTGCGCCCACGAACCCGGCGGACGCCTACGCCGCGATCCGGGATGAATGGATCAAGAGTGCGGACAGCCCGTTTGCTGGCGCTGGCGCGTTGACAGGCGTCGCGGTTGGCGCGGTGGCCGGCGTTGCGAGTGCCCAGACGGGCACCGATACCCTGACAAGCGACACCGGCATTCTCGACACCACCGGTAACAACACCGTCAGCCGCGTGTCAGGCCCGACCGAGGGCACGGACGCCCCGTCCACCACAACGACACAGCCCCCGTTCGTTCCGAGCCCGGTGATTGCTTTACCGCCCGTGCAGCGCCACGGTGGCGCGAACCTCGACAAAGTCCTGACAGTGGATGTCACGCCGAGCCAGATCCAGACCGTGGCACACGATGGCACCCTGGACGGTGCCACGTCCGGCATGAGTACCACTAGTCCCGTGTCAGAACGCACCATCACCGGCCCCAATGGCGAGGACGCGCGCCTGGCGTTTCCCGATGTGCAGGATGAGTCCGTGGCCGCGGTGGAGGACACGCGCTATGCCTTCGATGCGGCGGTGCTGCTCGCCAACGACACCACCAAGAACGCCATCCGGCGGCCATTGCAGTTGACCGAGGTCTTTGGCGCTGAGCATGGCACGGTGTCGATGGTGACCCAGCCCGACGGCAGCCAGCGCATCGTCTTCACGCCTGACCCGGACTACTGGGGGCCAGCCATCTTCCGCTACACCGTTTCCGACGAGTATGGCATGGCGGCGGTCGGCAATGTGCGGTTTGACATCGCCCCGGTCAATGATGTCCCCGTCACGGCAGGCGAAACCGCCGCAATGGACGAGGACACCGGCATTCTGTTCACGTCGGCCCAATTGCTCGCCAATGATTTCGACGTGGACACGCCGACCGTCGGCGATGTACTGGTTATCCTGCGTGTCTCCGATGCGCAGCACGGCTTGGTCAAGCTCGATGCGGACGGCAATGTGCGGTTCCTGCCCGATCACGACTATTTCGGCCCGGCCAGCTTCGTTTACTGGGTATCGGACGGCAACGGCGGTCTCACGCCTGCCACGGTCAATATTGAGGTGCGTCCGGTCAACGACGCCCCCGTGGCCACGGGCGAGACTGTAACCACCGACGAGGATACGATCCTGCTGATCGAGCAGGCCACGCTGCTGGCGAACGAAACGGATGTGGACAACCCGCATTCCGACCTGACGGTGTTCTCCGTTCGCAACGGCCAGCACGGCACGGTCGAGCTGACCCCCGAGGGGCAGATCCGCTTCGTACCCGAGCAGGATTTCTACGGCACCGCCACTTTCTTCTACACGGTCTACGACGGCGCGGGCGGATATATCGAGGCCATGGCGACGGTCGATCTGGCGCCGGTCAACGACGCGCCCATTGTCACCGGCGAGGACTTCAGCGGCACCGAAGATGAAACCGGCATCTTTACGGCGGCCAGCCTGCTGGCCAACGACCGGGACGTGGATGATGCGCAGTCCTCGCTCACGCTGGTGGCCGTCGGCAACGCGGTGCACGGCGAGGTCCGGCTGAATGCGGACGGATCGGTCAGCTTCATTCCGGAGGCCGACTATTTCGGGGCCGCCAGTTTCGATTACACGGTGGCCGACCCGCACGGCGCCACCACGACCGGCCGGGTGGACATCGAACTGGCGCCCGTGAACGACGCGCCGCGCCTGCGCGGTGACGTGATCGACGGCACCGAGGATACGGCGTTGACCATCGATGCGGCCGTGCTGTTGGCCAACGACGCCGACGTGGACAATGAACACCACGAGTTGACGATCACCCGTGTCGGCAGTGCCACGCACGGTACCGTTTCGCTGAACCCCGACGGCACGATTCGCTTCGTCCCGAATCAGGACTTCTTTGGCGACGCGAGCTTCCAGTATGAGGTGAGCGACGGCGCGGGCGGCTTCTTGACTGCCACGGCGACGATTCACGTGGCACCGGTCAACGATGTGCCGATCGCCAACGACAACCTTGTCGCTGGCCGCAAGGGGGTGGCAATCACGCTGACGTCAGCCGCACTGCTGGCCGACGATTTCGACATCGACAACCCGCACAACGACCTGCGCATCGTCGGCGTGTCGGGCGCCAAGCACGGCACCGTGCGGCTGAACGCAGATGGGTCGGTGACCTTCCTGCCTGATCCCGGTTATGGTGGTTACCCCGGCGCACACGGCCAGTTCATCTACACCATTTCCGATGGCGCAGGCGGTTTCGCCACGGCCACCACGACGGTCAACCTGGAGAGGATCAATACCACCCCGGTCGCGGTCGATGACGGGTTCTCGGGCTACGAGAACACGCCGTTCATCATCAACACGGCGCAGTTCCTGGCCAATGACAGCGATCCGGATGGCGACGCCCTGACCGTCACGCAGGTGGCCAACGCGCAGCACGGCACCGTCGAGATCCAGGCCGACGGGCAGGTTCGGTTCACGCCGGACCACGACTTCTACGGTCAGGCTTCGTTCCAGTACCTGGTGTCCGACTCCTATGGCGGCCAGACTTGGTCGACTGCCTTCCTGAACATCGAGCATGTGAACAAGGCGCCGGTTATCGAAGCCATCGAATTCGGACGTCCGGTCTTTGGCTATTACTACGGCCCGGCGCCTCAGGTTGGCACAGCAGCGCCTGTCGACGGCGGCGGTCCGCTCTGGGCAGCCTACGATGAGAACCATGAGCGGGCCACCAACTACTTCCAGCCGCTCTACGATGAGGGGCTGGCCAGGTCCCTGTCCGCGCAAGGCAAGTTGTACGACGCCGGCGGAGTGCGCTACACGCCTGCCCTGTATCAGAACGGCATGCTCAAGCCTCTCGAACTGAGCCCGGTCGACAGCTACACGCAATTGAATTTCGGCGGGGTCGACATGGACGTGTACGTCGGACCGGCCGATGACCCTGCGCGGCAGATGGGCCGCATCGTCGTGTATGACCCCGACGGAAACTCTGCCGCTGTCGTCATTTCGATCCTCCACGGGCCGCAGCATGGGCACGCCTATGCCAATGCATATGTTGACACCTTCACGCCCGAATATGAAGGTCACACCTGGCTGGCTCAGCACCTGATCAACACTCCCAGTTATTGGCAGTACCTCAGCCATCGTGGCGACCCGTACAACGGCGCGGACAGCTTCACGATCCGCATCACCGATGCCCAGGGCGCGGTCACCGATGTGGAGATCAGTACCAGCCACAAGGGCACCAACGCCAGTGGCGGCTTTACGCCGATCGTACTGGACCTGAACGGCAATGGCACGGAACTGCTGGCAGCCGACCAATCGGCTATCAGGGCGGACGTGAACGACGACGGCCAGATCGAGCAGATCGGCTGGGCGGCCAACACCGATGGGGTGCTCGGCTTCGATGCCGACGGCGATGGGCGTATCTCGGTCGAGGAAACGCGCCTGACGAACTTCGCTCCAGACGCGAAGACCGATGTGGAGGCGCTGGCAGCCTTCGACAGTAATCATGACGGCAAGATCAGCCAGGAGGACGCCGCCTGGAGCCGGTTCCAGGTGGTGCAGGATGCCAACGGCGACGGTGACGTCACCCAGGCCGAGCACAAGCTCCTGGACGAACTGGGCATCGCCTCGATCAGTCTGCAGCGCCAGGGCGAGGCTCACCTCGATCACGGCAACGTGGTGTTCGGCACCGTCGAGGTAACGCACACCGATGGCACGAAGAGCGAGGCCGCCGATGTGATGTTCGCGGGCAAGGACGTGCCGCTGCCTAGCTTCGCCGCATATCTGGAAGAAGTCCATACAGGCATCGAGCCGGCCGCGCCGACCGATGACGCGGCATTTGCCGCAAATGCTGTGGCGCAATTGATCAGTGCCGCGACGGAGCCGCCCGGCTGTCCGTATCCGCCGGGCAGCCTTGAGGAAGCGCAGTGGAGCAGGAATCTGTGGGCCCAATTGCTGGCGACAGCCGATGGCCCGCCACCCTCCGGTGGCTTCGTGCCGCCCCACGAGGACACGCTCGCCGACATGATCGACCGCACGGCGCAGGCCAGCGTGGTGGACCTGGGCATGGGCAATCTGTGATCGATCCCCGAGCACACTGATCGGGGCAATAACCATCCCGCGGGGGCCATGCGGCCACCCGTTGGGAACGTTCGACCTTGTTTGATGGGAAAGATGATGCGTGTATGGTTGCGGGTCGTATCCGGTCCGGATTGGGGGCGGCCATGAGCCAGGCCCGGACACTTCCGAATCTGCGCATGCTGGTCGCGTTTGCAGGCATGCACGAGATTTCCGTGGACGCCGAAGCACTGATCCGCCGCTGGAACGTGCGCGAGGACTTCGACGCCAGTCGAATGCTATGGGGCCTGGATGACCTCGGCTTTCAGGCTCGACGCGTTGAGGGTAGCCTGAAGGCGCTGGCCAATGCCAGGCTGCCCGTGCTCGCGCTCACGTGCAGCGGACACGCCGTGCTGGTGGGCAAGATTGGTGCCGTGGTGCTGGTGCAGCGCCAGCCGGGCCAGCAACCTGAAGCGGTACCTGCCGACACCTTTGCCGGCGAATTTGCCAATGCCTGGATCGAGGCCGAGCGCACGGTGGCCTCGCTGACTGAAGGTGCCGCCGATGCCTCGGCGTCGAAGTTCGGCTTCGGCTGGTTCTGGCAGGCCATCAAGAAGTATAAGGCCGAGCTCGCCCAGGTGCTGCTGGCCTCCTTCTTCGTCCAGGTCTTTGCGCTGGTCACGCCGCTGGCGTTCCAGGTGGTGATCGACAAGGTGCTCACCCATCGTTCGCAGGCCACGCTGGTGGTGATGCTGGTAGTGCTGGCCGGTGTCGCGCTGTTTGACGCGATGCTGTCCGGCCTGCGCCAATACCTGCTCACGCATACCACCAACCGGGTCGATGTCGAACTGGGTGCACGGCTGTTCCGGCACCTCATGCGTCTGCCTATGTCGTACTTCAATTCGCGCCGGACCGGCGACGTGATCGCCGCAATGCGTGAACTGGAGACGGCACGTACCTTCCTCACCGGGCAGGCGCTGACCGCTTGGCTGGACCTGTTCTTTGCAGTGGTGTTCCTGGCTGTGATGTTCTACTACAGTCCGCTGTTGACCGTCATCGTGATCTGCTTCCTGCCGATCTTCCTTGGCGCGTCGTATGTGGTGAGCCCCATGCTTCGCAAGAAGCTTGAGGACAAATTTGCCCTGAATGCCGACAACCAGGCGTTCCTGGTGGAGACCATCGGCGCGATGGAAACCCTCAAGGGCCATGCCGTCGAAGCGAGCTGGCAGCGCCGCTGGGAAGACCGGCTGGTGCGTTATGCCGTGACTGCGTTCGAATCGGGCCACACCGGCAACTGGACCAACCAGATCATCAACCTGGCAAGCAAGGTGCTCACTGTGGTGCTGTTGGGCGTGGGCGCCATGCAGGTGATCGATGGCAACCTGACCGTGGGCGGCCTGATCGCCTTCAACATGCTCTCGGGCCGCGTCAACGCCCCAATCATCAAGCTGTCCTCACTGTGGCAGGAGTTCCAGCAGATGCGCGTGGCCGTCAAACGCCTCGGTAGCATCATGGACGCGCCCGCCGAGCCCGCTCAACTGTCCGAACGGGCACGGCGCCCCGCCTTGCGGGGCAGCGTGAACTTTGACCGTGCGAGCTTTGCCTATCAGACGAATGGCGCGCAGGTGCTGTCGGATGTTTCGTTCACGATCCCCTCGGGCAAGGTGGTCGGGGTCGTCGGCATCTCGGGGGCGGGCAAGACTACCCTCATCCGGTTGCTGCAGCGGCTGTACACGCCGACTGGCGGTCGGGTCTTTATCGATGGCATCGACCTCGCGACGGTGGACACTACCTGGCTGCGCCGCCAGATTGGCGTGGTGTCGCAGGATGCGGCGCTGTTGAACATGTCGGTATTTGACAACATCGCCATTACCAATCCTGACCTGTCGATGGAGGCCGTGATGGCGGCGGCGAAACTGGCCGGTGCGCATGACTTCATCAATGTGTTGCCGCAAGGCTATGACACCGTGATCGGGGAGCGCGGCAGCCTCCTGTCGGGTGGCCAGCGCGCCCGCATCGCCATCGCCCGGGCGCTCGCCACCAACCCGCGCCTTCTGTTGCTGGATGAAGCGACCGCGAGCCTGGACTACGAGTCCGAGCGGGTGATTCACGACAACCTGGAGCAAATCTGTGCCGGGCGCACCGTATTCATCGTGGCGCACCGCCTCTCGACGTTGCGCCTGGCCGACACCATCTTGGTGCTCGACAACGGGAAACTGGTGGAATCCGGTCACCACACCGACTTGATCGCCAGGGAAGGCAAGTATCGCGCCCTGTTCGAGGCATCGCGCGTGCTGGAAACCCTGTCCGTCAAGCGCAAGGCGCCGGTGCAGCCGCTGCCGGGAGGCACCAATGTCTGAACCGATGAAACCGCACCAGCAAGCGGCGGCAGACGCCTTTGCAACGGCGGCTATGGGTATTGCCAACCACCGCCCGGCGCGAATGGCCAGGATCGTCGCTGGCAGCATCTGCGGCATGGCAGCGCTTGCCCTCATCTATGCCGTGTTCGCCAGGATGGACGTTGTGGTGTCCGCCCAAGGCAAGGTTATCCCGTCGGGCAAGTCCAAGGTTGTGCAGCCGCTGGAAGCTGGGGTCGTTCGCCAGATCTACGTGCGCGATGGCCAGGCGATCAAGGCGGGTGAAGTCCTGATCGAGCTTGACCCCACCACGACCGCGGCCGATCGGGACCGCCTGCAACGCGAATCCTGGGAAGCCGAAGCCGAAGTGCGGCGACTCAGATCGCTGCTCGACGGCAAGGCCACGATGCCGCCAATGGATGGTTTGCCTGACGACATCGCCAGGACCCAGCGGGCGCTGCTGACGAGCGCGCTGGCTGAACATCGTGCCAGGATGGCCGCGCTAGATGCCGAGATTGCCCGCAAGCGCGCGGACCGCAATGGCGCCGCCGCTAGCCTGGAGCAGATCGATGCGAGCCTGCCGCTGGTCACCAAAAAGAACGACATGCGCGAGGAGCTGGTAAAGACCGGGCACATCGCCGAGACCGGCCTGATCGAGACCCGGCTGGAACTGCTTAACCTCAGGAAGGAACTGGCGCTGCAGAAGAGCCGGCTGGCCGAGGCCAATGCTGGGCTGAACGCCGCACAACAGCAGCGCGCACAGGCTGTGGCGGAATTCACGGCGCGCCATTCGGCCGAGCTGGCAGAGGCCAGTCGCAAGGCGGCCACTGCCGAGCTGGAACTGGTCAAGGCCACGCAGCGGCGCGATCTGCAGATATTGCGCGCGCCGATTGATGGCGTGGTGCAACAGTTGGCAGTCACCACGGTCGGCGGGGTGGTGACCCAGGCGCAGCCTGTGGCCACCGTCGTGCCGGCGCACACGGCGCTGGAGGTGGATGCCCAGGTGCAGAACAAGGACGTTGGGTATGTGAAGCCGGGGCAACGCGTCATCACCAAGGTGGAAACCTTTGACTTCACGCGCTTCGGCTACATCGAGGGCGAGGTGCAATGGGTGGGCACCGATGCCATCAACGACCAGAAGCTGGGGCCGATTTACCCGGTACGCATTCGCCTGAGCGAGATGGCCACGCCGAACTCGGTCAACGGTCGCAAGGGCACGCTGACCCCCGGCATGAGCGTGACCGCCGACATTCGCGTGGACGAGCGGCGTATGATCTCCTACTTCCTGTCGCCGCTGATGCGCTACAAGGACGAGGCGTTGCGGGAGCGGTGATGGTGACGTTCATCCGAATGATTAGCGCCATCCTCGCCGCAGGGGCGAGCCTTGCTGCCTCGCACGCGAGCGCCATCGATTTGCTGTCGGCGTACCGTCTGGCACAGGGCGGCGACCCGACCTTCGAGGCGTCGCGCTACGCTCTCGAAGCCGGACGGGAGAAGTTGCCGCAGGCACGCGCGGGCGTACTGCCGAGCATCAACCTCAACGGCAATGGCAATCACCAGAATGGGCAGGCCAACTTCGCCGGCAGTCCATACCAGGATCGCAACGTCAATAGTTGGGCGTGGAACCTGCAACTGTCGCTGCCGGTGGTGCGTGTCGCCAACTGGATCGGCGTGGCGCAGGCGGGTGCCCAGGTCGAGCAGGCCGAGGCGCAGTTTGCCCAAGCCGAGAGCGACCTGATCCTACGCACGTCGCAGGCCTACTTTGACCTGCTGAACGCGCGTGACAGCGTGGCGGTTGCCAAGGCCCAGCTCAAGGCCGTGGAACAGCAGCGCGTGCTGGCCAAGCGCCGTTATGACGTGGGTGAGGCCACCATCACGGACGTCTACGAGGCCCAGTCCCGGCACGACCTGGGACGCTCGCAACTCGTGCAGGCCCTCAATGACCAGGAATCGAGACGGGCGGAACTGGAGCGGCTGATCGGGCCGCTACCCAATGGCCTCGCTAGCCTCAATGCCGACATCGACCTGCCGGCGCCGGAACCGGCGGATGTCGGCGCCTGGATCGGCAATGCCCGCGAGAACAATCCAGCCGTGCGCACCCAGCTTGCCGCCGTGGAGGTGGCCGAGAAGGAGGTGTCGAAGAACCGCTCAGGGCACCTGCCGACGCTGGATTTCACTGCTGGCTACGGCAGGAACTACACCTCCGGCAGCATGACCTCGCCAGCCGACATCGAGAACAGGGTGAATTCCGGCACGATCGGCCTGCAACTGTCGATCCCTATCTACCAGGGCGGTATCGTCAACTCACGGGTAACCGAAGCCATTGCCAACCAGTACAAGTCCCGGGCAGAGCTGGAGGCCACACGCCGCCAGGCCGCCACGCAGGCGCGGCAGGCTTTCGGCGGAGTCACCAGCGGCTTGTCGCAGGTTGAGGCGTTGACCTCCGCGGTGGCCTCCAGCCTGGATGCCGTCAACGCTAACAAGATCGGCTACCGGATCGGCACGCGCGTCAATATCGACGTGCTGAATGCCGAGCAGCAGCTCTTCGCGGCGCAGCGCGACTTGGCCAAGGCACGCTATGACACCATCCTGCAGGGGCTGCGCCTGAAGGCTGCAGCAGGCAGCCTGTCGGAGGGCGATGTGGTGGCCGTCAACGCCTTGCTGACCGAGGACGCGAGCGAGATTACCCCCGCCGTACCGGCCATGCCGGCGGCTTCCGTCAAGACACCAACCGTTTCCAGGATGCCATGACCGCACCCACCGATAACGAACAGCTCGTCAAGTTTGCCGCCGAACAGGCGCAGCGCGTCATCAAGAAGATCCCGCTGCTTGGCCCCGTGTCGTGGCTGATGATGAACAACCCGACCACGCGCCACAGCTTCTTTGCGGACCTGGAATGGCGGATCATGCCGCCGCTGGTGCTGGAGCAAGCCAAGCTGTATATGAAGGGCGACATGCCGACCGCCTTCGTGACGTGGGCCTACCTTTCCGATTCGGTGGCTGAGCGCTTTGCCAAGCCGCCATATCACCTCGCACCAGGTGACTGGAGATCCGGTGACAAGGTATTTCTGGTCGACCTGTTTGCACCGTATGGCGGTGCCAAGGAGGTCTTGGAGGACCTCAAGGCGACGGTATTCAAGTGCGATGCGCTTTTTCAACTCGCCCCCGAGGGTGAGGCGACCATGCGCATGCGTAGTCTTTAGTCACTCGGGGATCTCCTTGTAGACAAAACCGCAGGCTCCCCGCTAAAGCCCGCCCGGCGCGGGTTCCGCCGGAGAGGGGAGCCCCGCCCTCGGTTCGGGGCCTTACCGCGCCCGCAAAAACTCCCCCACCTCCAGCAACACCAGCTCATTGTCATCCGCGCGATTCGGTTCGCGGCTGCTGCTGAATGGCAGGTTGTTGTCGTTGCCGACCACGATATGCGTGGCGTCGACCACTTCGACGTTCTCGATGGTAAAGAACGGGAACGCCAGCGCCCCATCGGTCAGCGGCTTGCGCGCCAGCTTGCGCGGGTCGGCAATGCGCAGCAGGTCGACATAGCCGATCTTGCGCACCGGCCCGCCGGCATTGGCGTCGGTCAGTTCGACCTTATAGACACGCTTGAACTTCGCCACATCATCGAAGCAGTCCGGCCGCTTCTGCCCGGCCGGGCAGGCCTTGTCCGGCGTGCCCTCGCCGTTGTCGCGCTCGATGATCAGGCCATGGCTGGCATCGATCATGTTGAAGTCGCCGATGGCGTGGCTCGCGCCTTCCAGCACGTACTTCCAGTGGCGGCCGGTCCAGGCCTGCTGCTTCACGTCGAATTCCAGCACGCGCAGGTAGGGCTTGCCGCCTTCGCTCTCATAGGCCCTGGCCTCTTCGTTCCACAGCGCGCCTTCCAGCAGCGCATACAGCTTGCTGCCGTCGGGCGACGCGGCCATGCCCTCGAAGCCCTTCGAGCGCTTTACCTGGAACTTGATGCCGGCGTCCGGCGCGCCTGGGGTGGTCACCCCCGGATGGTCGGGCGAGCGCACCACCTTGCCGTCGACCATGGTTTCGAACACCGCCAGCACCTTGCCGTTCATGTCGGCCTTGATCAGGAACGGCCCGAACTCGTCGCCGATCCAGATCGCGCCGCCCGCGAACTGGAAGCTTTCGGTGTCGAAGTCCGAGCCGGTCAGGTAGCGGTGCCTGGTGCCCTCATGGACGATGCGGAATGGCACCTTCTTGTCCGGATCGTGCAGGAAGATCGTCTTCAGCCGACGGAACTGGCCGGTGCTGAAATCCACCTTGTACTGGTTCAGGTACAGCATGAAATCGGGCGAGTTGGCCTTGGCGCCCGCGCCGTTGTCGGTCAGCAGCCAGAAGCTGCCGTCGGCCATGCGCTTGATGCCGGAGTGCCCCTGGGCCGGCTGGCCGCGGAACGGCAGCGAGACGCCGGTCGGCCGGCCGTTGGACTTGCCTTCGATCGTGCCCGGCGTCTCGGTGCGCTGCGCGGCGGTGAACTTGCCGCTGACCTGCAAATCCGCCGGAGCATCCTTGGGCGCGGCCAGCAGGGTTTGCGCGGGCAGCACCGCATGGCCGGCGAGCGTGGCGGGGAAGGCTTCGGGCGCATCGGCCCACGCTGGCAGGGCGCCCAGCAGCGCTGTGGCCACGGCGAGCCGGGCCAGCGGCAGGGCAGGAAAAGGTCGGGACATGGTCGGTTCCTTGGCGTCGTGAGGACAAAAGCCGACATTGTCGGCGCCAAGTTTGACAACTCTGTGATCCGTCTGCCGCACCAAAAGGCCCCGTTGGCGGTCCCGGCTTGTCCCGAAATGCCAAATCAGGCGCCAGTCCGGCACCGTTCGGGTGCAACGGGCGAAACCAGGCGCCACAGGTCCGGCGCCGGCCAGATTTTCTGCCCGATTGCCGCGCAAAATGCGCTGGTTTTCAGACTACTGAAAGCAAACTGAGGCAAAATTCTAACTTTCGCCTAGTTTGTTGCCCTGACCGTGACCCGGCAGGCAGAAGTCCCACCCACCGATAGAGGATCTGAGAGAAGCAATGAGTACCCAGCAACCCACCATCATCTACACGCTGACCGACGAAGCTCCGCTGCTGGCGACCAGTGCGTTCCTCCCGATTATCCAGACCTTCACCAAGCCGGCCGGCATCAACGTCACCACCAGCGACATCTCCGTCGCCGGCCGTATCCTGGGCGAGTTCCCCGAATTCCTGACCGAAGAGCAGCGCGTGCCGGACAACCTGGCCGAGCTGGGCAAGCTGACGCAACTGCCGGACACCAACATCATCAAGCTGCCCAACATCAGCGCCTCGGTGCACCAGCTGGTCAGCGCCATCCGCGAGCTGCAGGGCAAGGGCTACAAGGTGCCGGACTATCCGGAAGACCCCAAGACCGACGAAGAGAAGGCCATCCAGAAGCGCTATTCCAAGTGCCTGGGCTCGGCCGTGAACCCGGTCCTGCGCGAAGGCAACTCCGACCGCCGCGCCCCGGCCGCGGTCAAGAACTTCGCGCGCAAGCACCCGCACAGCATGGGCGAGTGGAGCATGGCCTCGCGCACGCACGTGGCCCACATGAAGCACGGCGACTTCTACCACGGTGAAAAGTCGCTGACGCTGGACAAGGCCCGCGACGTCAAGATGGAGCTGGTCACCAAGAGCGGCAAGACCATCGTGCTCAAGCCCAAGGTTTCGCTGCTGGACGGCGAGATCATCGACAGCATGTTCATGAGCAAGAAGGCGCTGTGCGACTTCTATGAAGAGCAGTTCGAGGACGCGCGCAAGACCGGCGTGATGCTGTCGCTGCACGTCAAGGCGACCATGATGAAGGTGTCGCACCCGATCGTGTTCGGCCACGCCGTCAAGATCTTCTACAAGGAAGCCTTTGCCAAGCACGGCGCACTGTTCGACGAACTGGGCGTCAACGTCAACAACGGCCTGGTCAACCTGTACGAGAAGATCGAGTCGCTGCCCAGCTCCAAGCGCGAAGAGATCATCCGCGACCTGCACGCCTGCCACGAGCACCGCCCGGAACTGGCGATGGTCGATTCGGCCAAGGGCATCTCGAACCTGCACGCTCCCAACGACGTGATCGTCGATGCCTCGATGCCGGCCATGATCCGCATCGGCGGCAAGATGTGGGGCGCAGACGGCCGTCCGAAGGACACCAAGGCCGTGATCCCGGAAAGCACCTTTGCCCGGATCTACCAGGAAATCATCAACTTCTGCAAGACCAACGGCAACTTCGACCCGACCACCATGGGCACGGTGCCGAACGTCGGCCTGATGGCACAGAAGGCCGAGGAATACGGCTCGCACGACAAGACCTTCGAGATCTCCGAAGACGGCGTGGCCAACATCGTCGACCTGGCCACCAATGAAGTGCTGCTGACGCAGAATGTCGAGCAGGGCGACATCTGGCGCATGTGCCAGGTCAAGGACGCCCCGATCCGCGACTGGGTCAAGCTGGCCGTCACGCGCGCCCGCAACTCGGGCATGCCGGCCGTGTTCTGGCTGGACCCGTACCGTCCGCACGAGGCCGAGCTGATCAAGAAGGTGGAAACGTACCTGAAGGACTACGACACCACCGGCCTGGACATCCAGATCATGTCGCAGGTGCGCGCCATGCGCTACACGCTGGAACGCGTGATCCGCGGCCTGGACACCATCTCGGTGACCGGCAACATCCTGCGCGACTACCTGACCGACCTGTTCCCGATCATGGAGCTGGGCACCAGCGCCAAGATGCTGTCGATCGTTCCGCTGATGGCCGGCGGCGGCATGTATGAAACCGGCGCCGGCGGTTCGGCTCCGAAGCACGTCAAGCAACTGGTGGAAGAGAACCACCTGCGCTGGGATTCGCTGGGCGAGTTCCTGGCGCTGGCGGTGTCGCTGGAAGACGTCGGCATCAAGACCGGCAACGCCCGCGCCAAGATCCTGGCCAAGACGCTCGACGCCGCCACCGGCAAGCTGCTCGACAACAACAAGAGCCCGTCGCCCAAGACCGGCCAGCTGGACAACCGTGGCAGCCAGTTCTACCTGGCGATGTACTGGGCCCAGGAACTGGCCGCGCAGTCGGACGACGCGGAGCTGGCCGTCAAGTTCGCGCCGCTGGCCAAGACGCTGACCGACAACGAGCACAACATCGTGGCCGAGCTGGCTGCGGTGCAAGGCAAGCCGGTCGACATCGGCGGCTACTACCAGCCGGACGCGGCCAAGCTCAGCGCAGCAATGCGCCCGAGCCAGACGCTGAACGCCGCGCTGGCGTCGGTCGCAGCCTGACAGGGGCCGGCCCGCATGCGGGCTGGTGCTGTCAAGACCCCGGGGAGTCCCCGGGGTTTTTTATTTTTGGCGTCCGGCTAAGTGCCTTGCTGCACTTCCCAACCCTGCTCGGGGCCGCTTTTCTGGTCGCGATAGGTCCATTGCGCACCGCAGTCCTGGCACACAAAGGTGCTGATGGTCACCGCCGCCGAACCGGGCGGCTTGATGCGGCGCGTATCGGTAATGCGCAATGCGGCGTGCCCGGGGGCGCCGCGCCGGTGGCGTTCGATGGCCTGGCAGGCAGTGCAGAGTGTCATCCGGTCTTGTCCGTTCGATGGGGCACTGTAGCACGGGTGGGCAACGCGGACCGCAACCAGCGCTAAGGGTACACTGCGACGCCTGGTGGCGAAACGGGTTGGCAGGCTTCCGCGATCGGAAGTTGCCTGGGGACCACTTCGCCTTGCGCCTGCCGTAAGGTCAAAAGCCAGTTCGTGGCCGATCACCCGCCCTTCTGCCGGCGCCACCGCTTCGTGGCTTCGTGATTGCCTGTCTTCCGCTTTCCGTAAGGATCGGCTCGGCCGCTTAATTGATGGCTGCGCCTCGGCGCCATATCGTTCAGCCAAACCAACAAGTCGATACAGGCGCCGCCTCGGACCCGGTCCGTGCCGACTCCCACGCGGCCTCACCAATAAGGAGACAGACACTCATGGCCTACCCCTTCCATACGTTGCCGTAGCGGCAGATTCGAATCTCCGGCCGGGCACCACGCTGCCGGATTCCACTGACTTCCTTGCCAAGCGGTGTGCGCAGACGCGCAACCCGCGACGGAGCCGTTATGTCGCCACACGTCATTTCCATCTCAGCGCTCGGGCTGATGTTTGTCATCGCCACGGTCCTGCCGATCAACATGGGCGCACTCGCCTTTGTCGGTGCATTCCTGGTCGGCACCCTGGCTGCGGCCATGCCGGCCAAAGCGATTCTTGCCGGCTTTCCTGCCGACCTGTTCCTCACGCTGGTCGGCATTACCTACCTGTTCGCCGTGGCGCAGAACAACGGCACCATCGACTGGCTGGTGCGGCTCGCAGTGCGTGCCGTGGGCGGCAGGATCGCCGCCATTCCGTGGATCATGTTCATGATCGCGGCACTGCTGACGTCGGTTGGCGCGGTCAGTCCGGCGGCGGTGGCCATCATCGCGCCGATCGCGCTGGGTTTTGCCGCACGCTACGGCATCAACCCGTTGCTGATGGGCCTGATGGTCATCCACGGCGCGCAGGGTGGCGGCTTTTCGCCGATCAGCATCTATGGCGGCATCACCAACAAGATCGTGCAGAAGGCCGGGCTGCCGCTCAATGAGATGGCAACGGCATTCGCGAGCCTGGGCGTGAACCTGGCCGTGGCCGCCGGCCTCTTCGTTGCACTGGGCGGGCTGCGCCTGGTGCGGCAATCGGCGCCGGCGGCGGCCGCGCCGCAACCGGTGGCCGGTGAGGTGCTGGCCATGGGTGCGCCGTTCGGTGCGCCGTTCGGTGCGCGGTCGGTGCCGGCACAGGGGGCGCAGATCTATGGCGATGCGGAGGCCGAGGCCGGCATCGAGGAGCAGAAGACGATGGCGCGCGACCGCGCCTCGATGCTTGGCGGCGAAGCGGAGGGCGCCGGCGAGGCCCCGGCCGGCCTCTACCAGTACCTGACCGTGGCGGGCCTGGTCGCGCTGGCGGTGCTGACGCTCTATTTCAAGCTCGATATCGGCTTTGTCTCGCTGACCATCGCGCTGCTGCTCACGCTGATGGCGCCGGAGCTGCAAAAACGTGCGCTGAGCCAGGTGTCGTGGCCGGAAATCATGCTGATCGTCGGCGTCAGCACCTTTGTCGGCGTGATGGACAAGATGGGCACCATTGACTTTGTCGGCCACAGCGTGGCCAGCCTGACGTCGCCACTGATGGCCGCGCTGCTGCTGTGCCTGGTCGGCGCGGTGGTGTCGGCGTTCGCCTCGTCGACCGCCGTGCTGGGTTCACTGATCCCGCTGGCCGTGCCGTTCCTGCAGCAAGGCCCGGATGTCAGCGCAATCGGCTTTATCGCCGCGATGGCCGTGTCCTCGACCATCGTCGACGTCAGTCCGTTCTCGACCAATGGCGCGCTGGTGCTCGCGAACGCGCAGGGCGTGGACCGGCAGGCCTTCTTCCGCAAGCTGATGATCTATGGCGCGCTGGTCACCGTGATCGCACCGGTCGTCGTTTGGCTTGTCTTCGTCGTGCTTTGAGTGCTTCCTGTTGCCGTCACCTGACTCCTGGCCATGAAACTGCTCGAAGCCGTCATGCGCTCCCAGGAGGCCACCCGGCCGGCGCGGGCCGCCGCAAAACTTGGCCAGTCCAGTTAGCGGTGCGCATAGGCCGTCCCGCGGCTAAGATAGGAGCCTGTCCCCAACCATTGCCCCCGGCCCATGAGAATCCGCATCGGCGAAGAGATCACCTTCCGCAAGCTCGAAGCCCTGCTGGCGTTCATGGAATCGGGCAACCTGGCCAAGGCGGCCGAGATCCTGGAGACCAGCACGGTCAGCGTGCACCGTGCGCTGCATTCGCTGGAAGAGGGCACCAGTTGCGCGCTGTTCCGCCACGAGGGCCGCAACCTGATCCCGACCGACGCCGCCCATGTGCTGGCGGATACGGCAAGGGAAGTGCTAAAGGCCATGGCCGACGGCATCCGCGCCACGCGCGAGGCCGCCGGCTATTCGGCCGACCACCTC
Organism: Cupriavidus phytohabitans; assembly: GCF_017815025.1. Lineage (NCBI taxonomy): Bacteria > Pseudomonadati > Pseudomonadota > Betaproteobacteria > Burkholderiales > Burkholderiaceae > Cupriavidus > Cupriavidus phytohabitans. The sequence goes on along the minus strand of NZ_JAGIQB010000006.1, from coordinate 94,412 downwards.
AAGATCGGGTCGCTCTACTCGCTGACGGTCCAGACCGTGCCCAGGATCGTGATCGGCCTGAAGCTGCGGCGCCCCGAGCTGCAGACCGAACTGGTGCTGGGATCGAACGCGGACCTGCTGCACAAGCTCAAGCAGGGCTCGATCGACGCCGCGTTGATGGCGGTGCCCGAGCCTGATCCGGAGATCGAGTCGATCCCGCTGTTTGAAGACGATATCTTCTTTGCGGCGCCGGCCGATTCGCCCTATGCGTCGATGCCCGCGGTGGACCTGCGCGCCTGCCGCGACGAGCCGTTCGTCAGCCTGAGCGAGGGCTTCGTCACCTACAGCGGCTTTGTCGAGGCGTTCCGCATTGCCGAATTCACGCCGAATGTGGTGATGAAGGTCGGCGATATCTTTTCGCTGATGAACCTGGTGGGCGGCGGCATCGGCTATACGCTGCTGCCGGGCCGGGTGAAAGGCGTGTATTCGCGCAATGTGGCGTTCGTGCCGCTGGCCGGCGAATATGACATCAAGCAGACCATCGCGCTGAACTTCCTGCGCCGCCGCGAGCGCGACCCCAACTTGCTGGCGCTGGCCGCGGCGTGCCGCATGGCGATGCGCGACGCTGACCAGTAAGGGGCTACGCGCGCCCCTTTGCCCACATCCTGGTCACGCTTCCGGCCAGCGTAACGGTTCATTTCCCGGCGTGATTGTTTGCCGGACGCCGCCTGTTTAAGGTGGAGCCATCAGACAGACGCCAGCCGGAGACGCGATGACCAACACCAGCACGGGCCGCCAATGGGACACCCGCAGGGAAGCCAAGGCGCGCCGCAAGCAGAACGCCGCAGCCATTGCCGACGGCAAGGTGGTGCCGACCAGCGACATCGTCGCCTTCCTGGAGGCCGTGCTGGCCTCCGGCGACCGCGTGGTGCTGGAAGGCAATAACCAGAAGCAGGCTGACTTCCTGTCGCGCTCGCTGGCGCAGGTCGATCCCGCGCGCGTGAATGCGCTCCACATGATCATTCCCAGCGTCAGCCGGGTCGAGCACCTCGACCTGTTCGAGCGCGGCATCGCGCGCAAGCTGGATTTCTCGTACGCGGGGGCGCAGAGCATCCGCATCTCGCAGTTCCTGGAGGACGGGCAGCTCGAAGTGGGCGCGATCCATACCTATATCGAGCTGTATTCGCGGCTGTACGTGGACCTGGTGCCCAATGTGGTGCTGATCGCCGGCTACAAGGCCGATCGCCAGGGCAACCTCTACACCGGCCCGAGCACCGAGGATACGCCGGCGCTGGTCGAGGCCGCGGCATTCCGCGACGGGCTGGTGATCGCGCAGGTCAACGAGATCGTCGACGATCCCGCGGGCCTGCCGCGCGTCGACGTGCCGGGCTCCTGGATCGACTACGTGGTGCAGGCGGACAAGCCCTTCTTCTGCGAACCGCTGTTCACGCGCGACCCGCGGCTGATCAAGCCGGTCCACGTGCTGATGGCGATGATGGCGATCCGCGGCATCTACGAGCGCCACCAGGTGCAGTCGCTCAACCATGGCATCGGCTTCAACACCGCGGCGATCGAGCTGATCCTGCCGACCTACGGCGAGTCGCTCGGGCTGAAGGGCAAGATCTGCAAGTACTGGACGCTCAACCCGCACCCGACGCTGATCCCGGCGATCGAGACCGGCTGGGTCGAGAGCGTGCACAGCTTCGGCAGCGAACTGGGCATGGAAGCCTACGTCGCCGCGCGGCCGGACGTCTTCTTTACCGGCGCGGACGGCTCGATGCGTTCCAACCGGGCCTTCTGCCAGCTTGCCGGCCAGTACGCGGTGGACCTGTTCATCGGCTCGACGCTGCAGATCGACGGCGACGGCAATTCGTCCACGGTGACGCGCGGGCGGCTGTCCGGGTTTGGCGGCGCGCCCAATATGGGCCACCAGCCGGGCGGGCGCCGCCACCCGACACCGGCCTGGCTCGACCTGATCGAGACCGACGACCCGCTCGCGCGTGGCCGCAAGCTGGTGGTGCAGATGGTCGAGACCTTCCAGGCCGGCGGCAAGCCGACCTTCGTCGAATCGATGGATGCGGTCGAGGTCGCGCGCGAAAGCGGCATGCCGCTGGCGCCGGTGATGATCTACGGCGACGACGTCACGCACGTGCTGACCGAGGAGGGCATCGCCTACCTGTACAAGGCGCAATCGCTGGAGGAGCGGCGCCGCATGATTGCCGCGGTGGCTGGCGTCACGCCCATCGGCATGAAGCACGATCCCGCCACCACGCGCCGGATGCGCAGCGACGGCCTGATCGCGTTGCCGGAAGACCTGGGCGTGCAACGCAGCCAGGCCACGCGCAGCCTGCTGGCGGCCAAGAGCATGGCCGACCTGGTCGACTGGTCCGGCGGGCTGTACGAGCCGCCGGCACGCTTCCGGAGCTGGTGATGGCAGGCGCCACCGCAAGGATCCTGCAAGCACGGGCCCCGTATGGGCTGCCGCAACGTCCCGCGGCCTCCGCCCATGCCCGGGCGCTGGCGGGACTGGCCGTCAGCGCCATCGCCGAAGAAGCGCGGCTCTCGCCCAAGCCCGGCCTGGTCGACAGCCGCGGCAGCGGGGCACATGCCGACCTGACCTTGCCGCTGATGCTGCGCTCGGCGCATGCGCTGGGGCCGTCGTTCGCGGCCATGGCCGATGCCGGCCTGCACGCGCCGCGCCTCGGCTATGGCCTGCGCGAACGGCTGGGCGCGCTCGGCCGCGAGGCCGAGGCCGTGATGCTGGCCGCCACCGGCGGCGTCAACACGCATCGCGGTGCAATCTGGTGCATCGGCCTGCTGGTGGGAGCCGCCGCGCACGCCAGCGCGGCGGGACTGGGCGCCAGTGCCGGGGCGATCAGCGCCATGGCCGGGGCCATCGCTTCACTGTCGGACCGGCATCGGCCGGTTCTTACCGGCCACAAGGGCGAACTCGCCTGCCTCGCCTACGGTGTGGGCGGCGCGCGGGCACAGGCACGAGCGGGCTTCCCGCACGTGACGCGGCTGGCGCTGCCGGCGCTGCAGCGCAGCCGCGCGCGCGGTGAACCCGAATCGACGGCACGCCTGAACGCGCTGCTCGCGCTGATGAGCGGGCTGGACGATACCTGCGTGCTGGCCAGGGCGGGACGGCAGGGGCTGGACTACATGCAGGCGGGCGCCAGGGCGGTGCTGTCGGCCGGCGGCGCGGGCACGGTGACCGGGCGGCGCCACCTGCGCAGCCTCGACGCCGGCATGCTGGCCAGGCGGGCCTCGCCGGGCGGCGCGGCGGACCTGCTGGCCGCGACGATTTTCCTCGACCGGTTGTCACGGGCCGACGTGACAGCCGCGGATAACGACTTCAGGGGACTTTGATGGAACAGCTGCGATTTGAATTCCCGGCGGGGCAGCCGGCCACCGGACGCGTACTGGTCGGCGTGGTGGGGTCGGGCGACCTCGAGGTAGTGGTCGAGCCTGGCCAGGGCGGCAAGACCACGGTGGAGGTCACCACCTCGGTCAATGGCTACGGCCGCGTCTGGGATGCGCAGCTCGCGCGCGTCTTCGCCGCCGAGCCGCGCGCATCGATGCAGATCCGCATCCACGATTTCGGCGCGACGCCGGGCGTGGTCGGCATGCGCCTGGCGGAAGCCTTTGAAGCGCTGGGAGATCCGCAACAAGGAGACGGCGCATGAACCCGGCGGAACTGCTGGCGCGCAACAGCTTCATCGAACTCGGCGCACGCGAGCGCGCGCGTGCATTGCTGGATCCGGGCACCTTCCGCGAGCTGGCGGGCCCGTTCGATGGCCTGCAGTCGCCGTGGCTGCCGCCGCAAGGCGTGGTGCCGCAGAGCGATGATGGCGTGGTGGTGGCCAAGGGGCGCATCGGCCAGATGCCGGTGGTGGTGCTGGCGATCGAAGGCGCCTTCCAGGGCGGCAGCATGGGCGAGGTCGGCGGCGCCAAGATCGCGGGGGCGCTGGAACTGGCCGCCGAAGACAACCGCCGGGGCGAACCGACGCGCGCGGTGCTGTTGCTCGAGACCGGCGGCGTGCGCCTGCAGGAGGCCAACCTTGGCCTGGCCGCGATTGCCGAGATCCATGCCGCGATCGTCGATTTGCGCCGGTATCAGCCGGTGGTCGGCGTGATCGCGGGGCAGGTCGGCTGCTTTGGCGGCATGTCGATCGCAGCCGGCCTGTGCAGCGCGCTGGTGATGACGCAGGAAGCACGGTTGGGACTGAACGGCCCGGCCGTGATCGAGCAGGAAGCGGGCATCGCCGAGTACGACTCGCGCGACCGGCCCTTGATCTGGAGCTTCACCGGCGGCGCGCAGCGCGTCGCCACCGGGTTCGCCGATGCGTACGTCGATGACGACTGCGACGCGATGCGCGCGCAGGTCGCCGCGCTGTTGCGCGAGCCGGTGGCCGCCAGCCATCGCAGCGAGCAGTATGCGCAATACCTGGCCGCGCTGCAGGCGTACGACGCCAGCGCCCAACCCACGCCCGCGCAGGTGCAGGCGCTGTTTCAACGGGGGACCGACGCATGAACGCACCACTTCATCCCGCCGCCGCGCGCGAAGCCAGCCGCGGCGCGCGCTGGCTGCAGGCGCTGGCGCCGACGGCGTCGCACCAGCCGGGCTATCCGGATTCCGTGCAGGTGGCCGACGGCGAACTGGCCGGCACCGCGGTGCGCTGGATCGCGCTCGTGCCCGATGCGGGCAGCCGCTTCCCGCGGGCGCGCCATGGCGAAGCCGGTCTGCTCGAGGGCTGGTCGCTGGCACGCGCGGTGCGCGAGGCGATCGAGGCGGATCGCACCGCACCGGTCAAGCGCGCCATCGTGGCGATCGTCGACACGCCCAGCCAGGCGTATGGCCGGCGCGAAGAGGCATTGGGCATCCACCAGTCGCTGGCGGGTGCGGTGGCGGCGTATGCCGAGGCACGCCTGGCCGGGCACCCGGTGATCGCGCTGATCGTCGGGCGCGCCATGTCGGGCGCCTTCCTCGCGCACGGCTACCAGGCCAATCGCATCATCGCGCTCAATGACCAGGGCGTGCTGGTGCATGCGATGGGCAAGGAAGCGGCCGCCCGCATCACCATGCGCACGGTGGAGGACCTGGAAGCGCTGGCGTCGACGGTGCCGCCGATGGCCTACGACATCGGGAACTTTGCCACGCTGGGTATCCTGTGGCGGCTCATCGATGTCAATTCGGCCAGCGCACCGGTGGCGGCCGATGTGCACTTGGCGCGTGACACCATCCTGTCCGCGCTGGCCGACATCCGGCGCGACCCGACGCAGGGCCTGCAAGGCCGCCGCGGCGGAACCAACCGGAAGGCGTCGGCCGCGGTTCGCGCGTGCCTGTCGCGGCAATGGCAAGCCTGAACCTCTGCTCGCCCGCGCCGCACGACCTGGTCTGGCTGGACGACCCGGGCAGTGCCCTGGAGCGGGATGCACTGCCGGCGTGGGTCTCGCTGCCGGCCTTGCGCGACACGCCGCTCGTGGTGCGGCGCGACGGCCGCCGGCAGGGGGAGATCCCGGTCGGCCTGCGGGGCCTCACGCGCGCCGAGCGCTTCGGCACGTGGATCGCGCCGGCGGCGATCCGCAGGCTCGTCACGCCGATGGACCTGGCCGCCCAACGCGCCTGGCGCGTGCGCCCGGAGCTGGCGGCATTGCCCGCCATCCGCGCGCTTGCGGCCATCGCCGAGCCGCTCGATGCCGGCGGCATCCGCTGGGGCGTGACCGGCAGCGCTGGCTTTACGCTGGCCTGCGCGCGCAACGTGCTGCACGCCGGCAGCGACCTCGACCTGATCGTGAGGGCAGGCCGGCCGCTGCCGCCCGGCCATCTGTACCTGCTTGGCGAGTTGCAGCGCACCGCGCCGGCCCGCGTCGACATCCAGGTTGCGACCCCGTACGGCGGCTTCTCGCTGCTGGAGCGGCTGCGCGGCGGGGGCAGAGTGCTGCTGAAGACCGACCACGGCCCGCGCCTGTGCGACGATCCCTGGCAACCGGCGCCATGCAGGTCCTGATCACGTTTCCCGGCCAGGGTACGCAGCGTCCCGGCATGCTGAAGGACCTGCCAGCCGACCCGGCAGTGGCGGCGGTGCTGGCCGAGGCGGAGGCGATCCTGCAGCTGCCGGTGGCAGAGATGGATACGCCCGGGCGCCTGCAATCCACGGTATGGACGCAGCTGTGCCTGCTGACATCAGGCGTGGCAATGGCGCGGTGCCTGGCCGCGCACGACGCCCGCGCCGACGCCGTGGCCGGGCTCTCCATCGGCGCGTATGCCGCTGCGGTGAGCGCCGGCGTGCTCACCTTTGCCGATGCCTTGCGCCTGGTGCGCCTGCGCGGGGAACTGATGGCGCAGGCCTATCCCAGCGGCTACGGCATGACCGCCGTCCTGGGGCTTGGCCGGGGCCGGCTCGCACCGCTGGTGGCGCAGGTCTGTTCGCCGCAGCGGCCGGTATATCTGGCCAACTTCAATGCCCCCACACAGATCGTCATCGCCGGCAGCGAAGCCGCGATGGCGGAAGTGTCAGCGCTGGCAATGGCCGCCGGCGCGCAGGCGGCGAAGCCGGTCGCCATCCATGTGCCATCGCATTGCCCGCTGCTCGATGAGGCGGCGCATGCGCTGCAAGAAGCGATGCAGAGCGTGACGCTGTCCGCACCCTCCCAGCGCTATTTCAGCGCCAGCAAGGCGCGCGAGCTGCGCGACCCCCGCCAGATCGCCGACGACCTGGCGCTGAACATGGCCACGCCGGTGCGCTGGCACGAAACCATGCTGCTGGCTCACGCCCATGGCGCCAGCCTGGTGGTGGAAGCGCCGCCTGGCGATGTGCTGACGCGCCTGGCCCAGCCAATCTTCGTCGACGGGATGCCGATGGCATGTGACCGGACACGGCTGGACTCGATCGTGGCGGCGTTGCGGCGCAGACAGGCGTGCCGCTGAAACAAGCCGAACAGCCGCCTGGCTCACGGCAAAGATCATGGCGAGACGTCGACGGCTTTCATCTCTGTGCCCTCGCGCATTCTCACGCGTGGAGCTATCAGAAAATCTGAACGATTCCATCAATATTATGCGATTTTCTTTTTGAGTGCGGTGCAGCAAAGTCTGGGGAAGGAGTTAAACATGAATGCACGAGCGCCCCTGACTACGCTGGCTCTTGCCGGTGCCTGGCCACAACCCTCTTTTGTTTCCACTGCCTCCGGCACCTCCGTTCCATATGTGGAAGCCGGGAGCGGCGAGCCAATGGTATTCGTGCACGGGTCGCTGTGCGACTACCGCTATTGGGATGCGCAACTCGCTTCCCTATCGAAGGATTTCCACTGCTTCGCTCCGAGCCTGGGCCACTATTGGCCGGCAACCAATGCGTTCGGACGCGGCGACTTCAGCTGGGCGGCGCACGTCGCCGAGATTGCGGAGTTCATCGAGGCGCTGGCCCTGGCGCCGGTCCATCTGGTCGGCCACTCGCGTGGCGGTTGCATTGCGTTTCATCTGGCGCGTGAATACCCTCATCTGGTGAAGACGCTCACGCTCGCTGATCCAGGCGGCCCACTGCAGGCAACGCCGCAAGCAGAGGCCGGCAAATTGCCGCCGGCCGTCCATGCGCTGAGAGCGAAGGCCGCAGAACTGATTGAACAAGGCGAATTCGATGCCGGGCTGAATCTGTTTGTAGACTCGGTAACCATGCCTGGTTTCTGGGGCAAGAGTTCCCAGGGCTTCCGCAGGATGGCGCTCGATAATGCGCTCACACTGCCGAAGCAGTTGCGTGACCCGCTGCCCGCCTACACACGCGAAGCCGCCCGTGAAATCCAGTGTCGAACGTTGCTGATCGATGGGCAAAAGAGCCCGCGCATGTTCCGTAGCACGGTCGAGAAGCTTCAGGAATGGATCGGGCGCGCTGAGCGTCAGACAATTGCCGGAGCCTCTCACGGCATGAATATTGCCAATCCAGGCGCGTTCAATCGGGCGGTTGCCGAGTTGGCTGGCTGAGGGGCCTTGTGCCCACGGCGCGCGTGGGTTTCTTTCGCCCACGGGGGCCTCTTGCGGGGCAAACCGTCCGGCTTGCTCAATCAGGTACCGCGTTTGCTTCGCCTTCGCGCTTCCTGACGCAGCGAGTGCCCGGGGTGACCTGAATTCCTGCTTTCACGCGCTTCCCCTGCGCGCCTCATCACTTGTTCCACAGCCCAGGCCAAGAACGGGGACTGGTCACCGATTCGGTAGCTCATGATGACTGGTGAGACGAAACCGGGTGCATCGATCGGGCAATAGCGAACATCATCGCGATGCAGCCGCTGGATTGAGGCGGGCACCAGGGTGATGCCCACCCCGGCGGCCACCAGGCCCAGCGCGGTCTGCAGTTCGTTGGCCTCCTGGGCCACGCGCAACTGTATCCCGTGCGCACTGAATAGCGACAGCAGGTGGTCAGCGTAGCTCGGCCGCGGCCGAGCCGGATAGAGGATGAAGGATCGCGTGGCCAACTCATGGGGCGTCAGCTGGGCGATATCGGGTATCGGGTCACACGCGGGCACCGCCGCCACCAGCGGCTCCGACATGACCTGCTGCTGCCGGATGGCCGGATCGTTGAGCGCGATGCGGCCGAAGCCCAGGTCGATACGGCCTGACTTGAGCGCCTCGACCTGCTCGATGGTAATCATCTCGGCCAGACCGACTTCCACCTGCTGCTCGGACTCACGCAGCTCGCGGATCAGTTCGGGTAGAACGCCGTACAGCACAGAAGGTACAAAGCCGATGCCGAACCAGCGCTTGTCCTGCTGTCCGATGCGCCGCGTCGTCCCAATGACCTCTTCCAGTCTCAGCGTCAGCTGTTTGCTCTGTTCCAGCAGGAAACGCCCGGCCTCGGTCAGGCGAATGCCGCGGCCTACGCGGTCGAACAATGCCACGCCGACTTCGTCTTCGAGCTGGCGGATCTGACGGGAAAGCGGTGGCTGCGCCATATGCAGCCGCTCAGCCGCGCGCGTGACGTTGAGTTCCTCGGCCACGACCTGGAAGTAGCGTAGGTGTCGAAGTTCCATTCCAATACCTTTAAGGTATCAATTGCGACATCATCGGTCTTGGACGCGGACTTAGTCAAGCGCCATACTTGCCTGGCCATCTTCAGCCTGCACCTGCCGCAAGGCCCGGGCCCCAGGGCCTGTCGCCGGAGGAGGACAAGCCGGCCGACTACCGCCGAGACCGCGCCTTGCGAAGCTCCGTCACCGATCCGCGGAGCGCGCGGCAAGTACAAGCCGACCAGGCGCGGGAACCCAGTGAGGAGACCATGAATAAGTTGTTTCAGCGGCTGGCCCGTACCGGCCGCGCAGGCACGCTTGCCCTGGCGGCAAGCCTTTCGATTGCGGCGCCCGCCGCGCAGGCAGCATACCCCGACCACCCGATCCGCTGGATCGTGCCGTTCCCCGCGGGCGGGGCAATGGACAATATCGCGCGCACGCTCGGAGAAGACATGTCGCGCACGCTCGGCCAGTCGATCGTAGTCGAGAACCGCCCCGGGGCGGGCGGCAATATCGGCACCGAGCTGGTGGCGCGCGCGCCGGCCGACGGCTATACGCTGATCATCGTAGCCAACGGCATGGCGGTGAACCCGGCGCTGTACGGCAAGCTGTCGTATGACCCGGTCAAGGATTTCGCGCCGGTGTCGCTGCTGGCCGTGGTGCCCAATGTGCTGGTCGCCAACAAGTCGCGCCGGCAGGAGGCCACGGTCAAGGACGTGATTGCCCATGCCAGGGCGGCACCGGGAAAGTATACCTACGCGTCCGCCGGCAACGGCACCTCGATTCACCTCGCGGCCGAGCTGTTCACGTCGATGGCCCACGTCGACATGCTGCACATTCCCTACAAGGGCATCGGCAATCACGGCAGTACAAGGCTCTCTGGGTAGTTCGTCGCGATTTCGGTCGCAAAATCGCAGGTTTCAGGCCCAGACGCCGGCCGACAGCGCGCCCACCTCAGTCGCGATTCGCGACCGACTTACATCCCCTTCAGAACCCCCCACACCTCCTCCAGGAGCTGCGACTGAGCAGCCAGGAGCGCCGGCTCGTCCCCTCTCAGCTGGGAAGCAAGCGACCAGGCCATTTCAGATTGAAAAATCGGCCGCCGGCTAAGTCATTGATTTTTATAGATTTAACCTCGCGCCGGGTTTACCCGCGCAACACAGCCCCCTACGCGTTAACGTAGAATTTGCAAGGGTTTGCGTCTTTTCATTCCGCCCACCTGACACCAGGAGCGAGGCAATGTACGGATTCGATCAGAGCGATTGGTACTTCAGAACCGATCATCAGGGGAACCGAATACGAGCGGACATACCGTACCGCGACCTCGCCGCCATGCTTGAGATCGTCGCCGCCGCCAGGCGAGCCAACACTGCCAGGCTCGAATCCACAATTCCGAAGCGCGCCAGCATTCGAAGTTCGCTCGCCTCTGTTCCGACAGATGAGAACTCAGAATCGAGAGCTGAGAAGTCGCATTTGAGAGCTGAGAACTCAGACTCAAGAGTTGGAAACTCAGACATTCGAGATCCAGGCGTCGAACAACTCAAGCATTCGCTAAGGAGGCCAAGCTCGGCCACGGAAGCACGCGAAGCCTTGGAAGCGATCTTCGCAGGAGTACCGATACCGATCGAGGCGATGCCTGAGACTCCAACTGCCCCAAAACTTGAAAGGCGAGAAAGCAAACCTAGCGTTCGCTACTCCCCTCAGAGTTTTCTTCAAGCTCCCCCTTCAAACGTCCAAGTTCGAATCGATGCCGGCGTTCATTTCCTACAGGCCTGGCGTGAGTACAGGCAACTCACGCATCAGCAAGTAGCCGAACAGTTAGGATGTACAAAGAGCAATGTGAGTAAGCATGAGAGCGGTGAAAGCGCGAACATGCGAGCTAGGACACGCGAACTCTTCGCGGTCCTCTACGATTGCACGATCGAGCAACTCACTCCCATTCCAATTGGAGCGCCAAAAGCGTCCAATTCATCAAGGCCTGAGCCGCCAGAACCAGGCGGTCAAGCGCCAGCCGCAACGCAATACGCTCCCGAGGGAACGCAGTACCCGCAGCGCATCCTAGCGGCCTTGGACAGCGGCCATACGATTATCACAGCATGGCGCGTCTACCGAGATCTCTCGATTAAGCAAGCCGCCTACGCCTACGGATGCACGCCCTCGGGTTTTGCGCAGCTCGAGCAAAGAACGAACCTTAAACGAAAGACCCTAGAGAAGTTAGCCCATGTCTTCCGGTGCAAACCGGAACAGCTACGATTGCCTGTCGCGGAAGTAGGTCACCGGCGCAACGCGCCATGAGAGCGCGTCGCCGCGTAAGTCATCGTTTCGTCGGATTTGAGCGTTTAACAGGGGGGATTCAGCATGTCACGTCTTTATCCAGCCAGGAGCCAACGTCATGAGCCGTCATTTGACGCCGCAGTCCCTCAAACAAGTCGCAATAGACGACTTCTTAAGCTTCCGAGAGAAACGCCAACGAAGTCCCCACCTAGCTGAGTGCTATCGGTGCGAAGCAGAGTACTGGCGGCACTTCGCCACAGTAGCTCTCGCAGAAGCGATGCGCGTCGAGCGTTTATCGTTTCTCAAACCCGACACAAAGGTATTAACTCCAGAGGAGGCCGCTCGTTACTTAGGACGGTGGTCGGCCGCTGCATTGGGTTCGCTGCGACATCAAGGCAAGGGACCGGAGTACATGAAAGACGAAAAGAGCGGTCGCATAACGTACTCGATCGAGGCCTTGGATCGATGGCAGCTTGCCCAGGAGCTCACTCGAAGTCCGAAGGATAGAGGCGAACCATGACGCTAGACGGACTTAAGTCCTGCTGCCATTGCAGAGCAGGCACCATAGCCATGCGACAGGCCGAATCGCTCTTCTACGCGGAGTGCGAGAGTTGCCATGCGCGTGGCCCGTATGCTTCCGACCCAATCGAAGCAGCGCAGGCCTGGAACTATCGGCCAATCGAGATGGCCGCCCTACAGGCCTTCAATGAAGCGAACGAGACGATCTCGCGCCTGCATGACGATGCCGAGCGAATACGACAGGCCGCAGCGCCGATCGCCCTGTGGTGGGCGATGAGCGAGGCCGGTATGGCGCGAGACGGCGACACGATGGTGGCCGAGCAACTGGTGCTCCATCACGCTGGCAGCGCAGGCGTAAGCGTGGCCGAGTTGCGCGCCTTGGTCGACGCGATGCGCGTGCGGCATTTGAGTCCAGCCGAGCGCGATGCGGTTTTGCGTCAGGTCGCCGCCGACATCCGGAAAGAGTACGGGTTTGATGATCCAGGAGAGCACCATGCCTAAGTCGCTCCTCTGGTCGCCGGCCGACAATCGGAAGTTGATCCATTACTGGCGCACCGGCATGCCGATCAGCTACATCGCGCAGCAGTTTCCCGACCGAACCACAAATGCAGTCGAGCAGCACGGTCGAAAGACGCTGCAGCTTCCGCCGTTGAAAAGCCATCGCAAGCGAGCGTGCCCGCTTGCCTGGTCGCGTATCGAAGGTAGCCTGCGCGATCACGGTCCCCAAACGAGCGCGGAGCTAGCCAAGCGCCTGCACATCGCACAGCGGCACGTCCAAGAGGTTCTCTCGCTCTACCAGGGGATCGCCTGCCGTGTCGTTGGCGTACGCATGCAGGCGCGCAACCGGCCGCTGGTGTGGGACATCGGCGTCGAGGAGAAGGAAGCCGCATGACTAAGCCAGCATTTTTAAGCGTTCGCCTCATACAACCAGCCAGCCGGTCTGTAAACCCTTGAAGGGAAACGAAATATTTCTCGAACACATCATGAGGATGATGCATGCCGAACCCGCTACAATGGGCTCCGGCCGTCCCCCCTTCCTGAAAGTGCTCCTGGCTGGACTACTAAGGCCTCGCTCTCGATCGCGAGCCGTTGGTAGGTGGGGGCGGCTCCCCTTTCCCAGCCAGCACCGAACAGAAACGCGCCCAACGGCGCGTTTTTTTGTTCTGGACAGCCGCCACGGGCCACCCGACCTGGCGATTGCAGCGCCCACGGCCTGCGTCGCAAGCCAGCGCAGCCTTCAGCGGTAGCACGATAAGAAAAAAGGATCATCGCCGATCTGCGGGGTGACCGAGAGTCGCAGAACGACCCGTTTCCGTCATACCAATAAGGGTGGATGCAAATGGCCGTTTTCTAAAGTAGAACAGACGTTAGGCCAAACCAAAGAACTTGCGCGTGCGATCGGTCGCACCAGTTAGCAAGGTAGCTAAGTGAGCTGACTGATCCGCCGTCGGCGAAAAATTCACCCCGGAGTTCAATGCCATGCCGATCAGTTTCAAGGGATAGGCCACTGCGGCATGTGCCGGGTCGTAACAATATGTGTCGATCGCAGCTAAATAGCCGTCGATATGTCGAAATATGTCCGTTCCTCTGGGAGGTTGATTTTGCAATGGAAGCGGATCGGTAAAACTAGACTGCCTATAATTTGCAGTCTCCCGTAGTTCTTTCAGCCAAGTCGGGGCAGCGACGCCCATAATGTCTTGCACCACGGACTTCGTTGACGGGTGTTGTTCGTATGCGATCAGCACCGATGAATGCGTGCTCGACTTTAGTTTGACTACCTTGGCGGGCCCCGAGAGATGCAGAGAATAGTATGAGGATTTTGACGCGACGTAGCAAATACACACGTGGTGCGACGCTAGATGCGCGCGCATCGCATAGAAGGCCCCGTAATAGCCTTTAACCGCAGACCAAGTGTATCGCCCCGAAACCATACCGTTCGCGCTTTCCAGTACGCTGACCATACTGTTGTACAGATAGTCCTTCGCGTCCAGGGCGAGGGACGCGACGATGGCAGCAGCCTGCGTGGCGTTGGGAAGATTTTTGTGGACCTCACCCCCGAGCAGAGCATCAATCTCCACTTGCGCAGCGTGAGTCATACCTTGATCTTCTTTTTCCCGCTTGGCTTGAACACAAAAGCGTCTTTCAGTCGTTCAAACACCCTAGTTACGGAATCGCTGCCACTGAGCCCGCTCACTTCATCTTGAAGAATCAAGCTGGACGAGTCGAGATCGGTGATATTCTGGAAAGTCTGCTGAGAATAATCACCCTGCGTATTGCAATAAGGAATTAGATGCAGCCGTAAGAAGTTGACCGCAGCCGTGAATCCTGCTGCATACATAAATACATTAGATCGGTCTTCCCACGCCTCTCCGTACTTTGCTTCTAGCGCAGAGAACCAGTTTTCAACGATTTTCCGTTGGGTCTCAAACTCAAAAACATCGACCTGCTCGAAATCGCCTTTTTCCTCGACAAGCGGCTTGATCGCGTTGACAATCGTCGACAAAGCGATACCACCCTTCCGCTTGGTGGAGTTCGGCAGACGAATGAGTGAATAGTATGGAGAATCTTCGTCCTCGTTCAACGCCATTGCAATGTCCCGTGCGCGGACGGCGGCTCGGTCAACGACGGCATCACTCGCTACGCCGTAGAGGTCAAATACAAGACTACGAGGTACAGGCTTCTGTTCCGTGTTGATCGAAATGAAAATGTTGGCGCACTCTTGCGTCGTCAGACCAAGGTAAATCACGACGGGAACTTCGATTCGTCCAACGCTAGGAGTTACTTCAATGGCAGCACGGATACCGGCGATACGATGCTGTCCGTCGATGATCTGTGCCGAGTTCTCGACGTCTTTGAAAACAAGCTGACCATCCTGGCGAGTGATCTTGTTTTCCTTAGAAACCCAGTTCAGAACGAATGCCGAAGGGTAATCACCACCTGCCAATGTGAAATCTTTGATGGAGGCAATGCGTCGAGGATTCAATACGCGCTGCACCGCACCTTCTTCATGCATTTGATTGCGGATCGCCGCGTAGCTGATGGCGGTTACGACGCGAGCCGGTAGTTTCGTGAGCAGGAATTTCTGCCGCCCCTGTTTGACATCGAAAAAGTTCGCCTTGATTATCGCCATCTAATTTGCCTTCTTACATGCCTCGTATCTCGCGAGTGTAACGCATTGTTACTGCGTCCGGAAATGCTCCCGTCCTGACCTCGATGAGACGTGCGCTTGAGTCACGAAGCAAGGGTCACCGTCGCCAATCAAGTGACCGCTTGTTGAGTGCGGAGCCGACATTCAAACGTTCTGGCGACCCGACGGCCGAATGGCGCTTCATGACGAACGCCGCCGTTGGATCATTTGTCTTCCCCCGGAATTCGGCGATGAACCAGAAAAAAGCCGGCCGCAGCAAGGCAGTGGACTGCGGCTGCAGAAACAGGTCAGCGATCGCCGGCCGAGGCCGGCGCGGAGAGCTTCTCGGACGCAGTCACGCTCACCACGCAGATGAGCACGCATGATGGTAGCAACGCGGTCAGCCGCATGCGCGCGGCCAGGCCGCCATCGGTCGCGCAGCCAGCGAGGAGCAGCACCAGGAGCAGGTATCGCATGGTCAGTACCCCGCGTCGCGTGCCGGCACGTCGAGCGCATGACAGCACAGGATCCACGCCGCGTAACGCTCGGCCATGCCAGTCAGGTGGTCGACAAAGGCGCGCGTCATGCCATTGAGATCATCGACGTCGCAAAAGCGATTGCATTGGCGCTGCTTCCAAAGCCAAGCCGCGGCATCGGATGCGACGACCGGCGTGGCGAGCAGATCCGGCCGCGCGACCAGGTCCATGCCGAGCGCGTCGCCATAGCGCAAGTACTCCTGTCGGCCCCATACGCGCACCAGGCCGCGCGGCCGGTACCGCCAGCCATCACCGCTCGATTCGTCGCCGTTGCCGCGCTGGCCGGCATAGATGCGGTTGGCAAGCGCCTCCGGATTCCGCGCGTAGGGGAGCGCCTCGCGCTGGTTCCGGAACGCATGCGGGTAGAGCGACGGCAGGCGCTCGGCCGGCAAGTCCAGCGGCTCCTCGAGCGTGCCCAGGCGCTGCGATTCATGGCCGACCTGCGCGACAAACCCGGCCTGGCGCACTGGCGTATCGATGCCGTACTCGTTGGTAGCCTGGATCAGCGCCCCGACGAAGCGGCCAGCGCGCGGCGTCGGCACGCGCAGCGCGGCGGCCAGGACTTCAGCAGAGATCGGCATGTCAGGCCTCCGGAGACTGGTCGACCGGAGGATCCGAGGCCGGAGGCGTGTCGGCTTGACCAGGCGTTGTAATCGGCGGCGACGGCAGGCCGATCATGGCGTCCAACTCCTCCATCGTCTGCGCGGCGGCGATCGCGTCCAGCGCCAGCGAATAGGCGACGGCGATGCGCTCCAGGTTGCCCTGGAACGCCAGGAATGCGGTCTGCACCTGGGCAGCGGTATGCGGCATGAACAGGGGTTTGCCGTCATCGTCGACCACGCGTAGCGTCGCGATCCATCCCTCCGGCGCAAACGACGAAGCCGCAGCGGCCATCATCAGCACGTCGAAGTCCGCTGGCGCGGCCAGGTAGTAGTGATTCTCGCCGAGCGCATGCGAGATGAAGCCCTGCTGGCGGCGATGCGCCGCGCTCTCGTTCATCCGTGCGATCGCTTCCTCCCGCACCTGCTGGATAGGCCGCAGCTGCGGTATCGGCTCGTTCAGCTTCGCGAGTTCAGCCGGCGACTTCGGCAATTCCCGTTGCTCCCAGGCCTCGCCGGTCCAAAACCAGGCAAACCCCTCGGCCGGCGTCTCTGGCGGTGGAGCGACCTCGATGCTGCCAGCCGGGAGCAGGTAGACGCCAGGTTCGCGCGGACTCTCGATGGCCTGCGTCATGCCACCAAAGAAGCCGGACTCGGTGAGTTGATAGACGGTTTTCATGATCAGGCCGCGTAGCGAATGTAGAGGGGATAGGCAACGTTGTAGGGTTTGGATTCATTGGCGCCAGCGCCATCGGTCGTGTACCAGTGGAAGTGCGTGCCGGCCCCATCGGTATTGAATTCGTGCTGGTGGTTGCCGTCAGCCGTACTCCCGCGCGACCAGGAGCCGCCCGAATCGCGATAGGACCAGGCACCGACTGGCTGCATCGGCTGGTCGCCGCCGACACCGTGCGAGTGCTGGCCGTTTGCACCTGTCCAGCCGTGGTGCCCGTGCCAGCCTTGGTCATCCGTTCGCCCGCCATGCTGGTGCCAGATGTTGTTCGAGCCTTGCGTCCAGCCCGAATCACGCGACCAGTTGTCCGGATCGTAGCGCTGCGCTCCGAACGTCCACGCGCGCAGGAACAGGCCACGAAGATCGGGAATGCGGAAGTTCGTGCCGTCCGATCCCCAGGTGAACCAGCCCTGCCAGGCAGTATCAGCCCACGTTGCCTCAGTGGTGACAAGGTTCGAGAGCTGCGCGTACTGGAACAGCTCCGGATAGGAAGTGCGACTGAGCATCGCGCCGTTGAGCGGTAGAAACTTTGCCGGGTTGTAGTTCTTCGCGGGAAAGTAGGCGATCTGCCCAACGGACTGCGAACCCTTGACCAGGTTGTCGACATAGGTCTTTAGATCGTTAAGCGCCTGCACCGTTGCGAAATAGTCGGCCGGATGGCCCTCAAGCATCGCGGCATTCAGGTTCACGCAGACCGTGCCGTTGCTGATCGGAATCTGCCCATCACCGTTGCCAGGTTCGTACCCCTGCAGCTTGCGCACGTTGATCTCAAACAGCGCGGCCAGTTCCTGCCATGCGGAGCCGTCGAACTTCTCGAAGCGCGCGTTTGCCGTGCTCCATCGCTTCGCGCCGAGCGGCGTGCCGTCCGGCGTTGCATCGTCGAGCCAGGTCGCGAGCGCGGCATCGTTGTCGCGAATCATTGCGAGCACGCTCGCATAGTCATCCGTCAGGATCGGCTTTCCAAAATCGGCTGCCATGATTAGATTCCTCGCGCTGTCCAGGAGACATTGCCATCGCCCCGATTTCCATCAAGGTCGAACAGGTAGACGAAAAACGATGTGGGATACGGCAAGTCTTCAAATTCCACGGCGTAAAGCACCGGCGCGGATCCGTTCGGCGTGACCACGATGCTCATGACGTCTACGAAATCGGTATTGAAGAAGATCTCGGTGCCGTTCACATCTGCGGCGAAGCAGTCCGCGCGACCTTCATCCGTTTTCCGCTGCACGGCGAGCTTGATGTTCAAGCCGGTGATCAGCAGCAGGCTATTGCTGTCTGCCGGCGCGAAGTCGTAGTGGACTTTGATGTAGCGGAAGCCGGTGATATAAGCCTGGCCCACACCTGGCAGATCAGTCCAGGGATCGACCTCGTCTGCGCGATAGGAGAGCATCGGCACGGCCTCGACCGAAGGGACCACCGTTTGATAAGTAAGCGTTGCCGTGACCGTGGTCGGTGGCTGCACCGCGCCATAGTCGAACACCTGGTCGAAGGTCGCGCCGGTCGCGCTCGGCTGGAAGTACAGCGGATGGCCTGCATCAACCTGGTCCTGCGGCGAGTTCCATCCGTTCGCAACGAAGTGTTCCTGCCAGGTCTGCGGACGCAGGATCGGCGCCCACAGCTTCGTGCCCTCCTGGTAGACATTGGTCGTCTCGATATCTACGAACAGCGAATTCCAGTCATAGCGCAGGACGTAGTCAGGCGGCTGCGTCATCTGAACCGTCACGCTGCGCGGCTCGCCCACATTGCCGGCCGTGTCGCGTGCGCGCACCCAATAGGTGTAGATGCCGGCCGCTTCTTCAAAGAACGTGATCGCGCGACCGTTGCCGACGTTGGCCTTGGCGATCGACGACTCCCAGGTCGCGCCCAGGCGGATCTCGTAGTACTCGATTGGCAGCGTGGTCGCCGCGTTCAGCCAGCGCAGCAGAACGTTGTTCCCCAGCACCTGCGCCTGTAATGACACGGAATCAGGTGGGCGCACCTGCAGCGAAACCGCTGACGCCTGCGAGCGGTTCGTCGCAACGTCGACGGCTACCACGCTGTAGGTGATCTGGCCCAAGGCGATGAGCTTCTCGGAGAACACCGTCGTATAGGCGCTGCCAACAAACGCGCCGTCGCGATAGATGTCGTAGCGATCGGTCGCAAACGATCCCTTCGATTCATCCCAGGTGAGAACGATATCGGGACCAGCGACCACTGCGGCCAGGTTGGCCGGCGCATTGGGCGCAAGCACAATGACATCGATCTCCGCGCGCACCGCGCTGTAGAAGTCCAGGACGTTGTGCGCGCGAATGCCGACCTTCCAGACGCCGGCTTCGCGCATCTCCCACCGATAGGCCGTGGCGTTCAGGAACACCGGCAAGCCGCCCTCCTGAATCGCCAGAACAGCAGCAGCCTGTGGTGCCTCTCCCTCGCTGAGATACTCGACCAGGTAACCGTCGAGATCCAGGTTCGAAACCGGATTCCATTCCAGGCGAATCGAGTAGTCCTCGATGGCATAGACAAACCCGGTAACGTCATAGGGCGGCGTGCTATTGCGCGCGAGCGTGAAACTGATCTCGGCCGCTTGGGTTTGCCGGCCCGAGGTGGTGATGGCGATGACGCGGTACTTCAGCAGCAGGCCTCCATCCTTCGGAATCTCGAGCTGCGACATGCGTAGGATCACCGCCAGCTCGGTCGCGGTCGGCGTGCCGACATTCACCCAGGAACCGTCCTCGGCGAAGCGATCGACGGAGTACCACAGGACCGACGTCTGCGCCGGCCGCTGCCAGGACAGCGTGACGGTCACGATCGGCGTGCGATCGGCGAACGCATAGTCAACGGCGTACACCAGGCCTTGCACCGGCGAGAGCAGGACGTCCCCAGGCGGCCGTCCGTCCGCGCTCGGCTTGTAGGCGGGAATCGGCCCGGTGTCGGCGTGGTAGACACCCGGGGCCTGCTCGACCAGCTCGATCGACGCGGTCAGGTCGTCCCCCGGCGTAATCGCCTTGACCAGGTAGTAGGCGGTCACCGAATCGACGATCCCGAACACCACCAGGTCGCCAGGATTGATCGCCGGAGGAGAGCCGCCCAGGAAGACTTCGTCGCCATCGGTAAAGACCGGCGTCGCCGGCACCACCTGCGAGCCGCCTGGGTAATTTTCGTTGCGCACCCGCACGCCATAGCCCGTAGCACCGGCTTCGACCAGGAGCGCCTCGTCGACGCGGATATGGTTCGCGGCGATGACCTCGAGCACGCGCGCGGGAACGCCCCCCGAGCGCAGCACGTCGTGCGCGAAACTGACCAGGTCGCCGCGCGTGCAAACCAGGTTCTCGATATCGACGCCAATGGTCAGATTCTCGCGGCGCAGCTTCGCCTGCGCGAGGAAGTACCGCCCATCTCGCCAGGCCTGGCCGGCGCGCGTCACGCCAAAGCTCGACACATCCTCGAAGCGCGTCGCGTTGCTGGCGTCGTATCCGTCGTCATAGACGACCATGTCGCGCTGCTGCCAATTCGAGTCCGGATCAATGAACTTCACGCGCAGCGCGTGCGGCAGGTCGGCGTAGCTCTTCGAAACGGAGAACGATGTGGTATTGCGAGACGTGAACATCTGCACCGGCACAGTCCGCTCTTCGTCGATCAGGACGGAGAACTTGCCGTCGCGCATGGTTGGCGTGGCACGGCCGCAGGCCGCGACATTCGAGAGCAGATCCCACACGGTCGAAGTGCCATCGATCACGGTATCGCACAGCGAGTAGGACTGCCCATCTTGCGCGGTGCGCATGCAGTAGTCGTGCCACCGCTGCAATCCATCGATATCGACGCGACCGGCAGAAACAGCGCGCGAGTTGGCCGTGCCGGTCAGGATGTCCCAATAGATGACGGCCGGCGAACGATAGGGACCAACACCGCCCCACCAATCGGTGAGACGCGAGGTCGCGATGCAGTTCATGTTCTGGATTTGGCCGTTGATCTGGTCGGTCGCCTGGATCTCCAGCTCCGCGATCGTGTGCGGTACCTTGGGTGCGACCGGCGCCCGGTAGGTGATGGATTGCAAGCCCTCCCAAAAGCACTCCTGGATCCGCTTATCGTCCGGCGCGGGATCGTAGACCGTGCCGTGGTAGATCGCGATCGCCCACCGGCCCCGCGACGGCAATACGAACTCGAATGAGGCCTGCAGCGGCTTCTGTTCGCTCTTGTTGGTGCCGAACATCACGGAGGCAGTACCGACGTCGAAAGTTCCCCACCCGCGCATGATCGAGGCATTCACCAGGCGATCGCCGGTCAGGTCAATCCAACCGCCACCGGCCTCGTTCTGCATGCGGACGCGGAACGGCACGCGATCCGGCCACAGAGAGCCATTCCCGCCGATGGCATAGATGCCGGCCGGAAACTGCAGGTTGATCACCACCGCATCGGTATCTTCGGCGGTGAAATACGTGCGTTCCTCATATCGATTCAGCGAGGCACCCACGGATGCATAGAACGCATCGTTGGTGTACGCGGCGAGCGCATCCCCGGCCCTAAAACTCGGATAGATGTTCAGACGCGCGCCCTGGTAAGCGCCGATCGGCGTATCCCCAATGCGCCAGTCCTCGGTATCGAGCGGACCATAGCCCAGGTCGTAGACTGCGCGCAGCCAGGAGACACCACCACGCACGAACACCAGCGGCTGCGCCGCGACGCGCGGGTAGATGCGATGGCGCCCATAGACACGCTGTACGCTGCCGTATGGCGTCGCCTGGTTTGACTGGCCCGACATCGAATACGCCGGGTTGTCGGCGACGCCGGTCACGGCGCTGCTCGGCATCGGCGGCTTAAAGATCGCGGAGATGGCAAGCGAGCCGATGGCGGTGATGCCCATTGCGATCGCGCTGGCCGCGATGCCACCGGCCGAAAAGCCCATGCCCACCGAAATGACCGGCGCGGCGTACCAGGCGACGACGGCCACGGCCACCATCGCAATCATGCCCAGGATTCCCTTTCCCTTCTTGCCACCACCGCGCGGGACCACGGCGATCATCACGCGCGTGCCATCCTTCGGACGCACGTAGCGCCAGTGCTCGCGTGGGACGATCGCGTCGCCAATCCAGACGGTCGACAGGTCTGCCTGCTCGGAAGCGAAGCGATCGACCAGCTCGGCGATGGTCAAACCCTCCGGGATCTGCGCTTCGACCTGGTCGCGGGATGACAGCACATGGGGGCGAACGATTAGATCGGCCATCTGTAGAACCCCTCGATGCGGCTGCGCCACGGTTCGCGAACGTACTCCTCGCAGGCGACGCCGCGCCTGTTAAAAATATGCATGAACGTGCCAGGCGACACGATCACGCCGCAGTGGGTGGGCGCTCCGAAAACATGAAAGACGATGACGTCCCCGTTGCGCGTACGCTCGGCCGGCACCCGTAGCCAATCGCGGGAGAACAGACCGATCGCGGCCTGGGCACTTTCGTCCTCGGCATCGAGATAGGCGTCGGCGTAGCTCGGCACCCGTAGCCCGTACTCGCGCAGCAGCACCAGGCGCACCAAGCCCCAACAATCCACGCCGTTTAGATCGCGCCCTTTGTCGGCGAACGGCAGGCGCATGTACCAGGCGAAGTCCATCAGAAGATCCCAGGGAATTCCTCGGGGTTATAGGTGTGGGCGGGAAACTTCGCGTGCATCACGTCCTCATGGGTAAGGTTGAACGTGACCACCTTTGCGTCCCACTCGACCGTGCGCAGCACCAAGTCCTGCACGGCGAACTCGGGCGAGTCCGCGCGCGTCATCGCGATCAACTCCAGGACGCAGGTTGGAGGCACCAGCATCTGGCGCAGGATCGAAACCAGCATCAACTCGACGTTGTCGATCTGCACCTGCAAACCCGGCTGATTTTCCTCGCTATCGGAGGGGAGCAGCACGCGGAACGGATACGCAGTGAACGTCATGCCGCGCGAAACGACGTTCTGCATGTTGTTAACGAGCCGGATGACGCCGCCCTCGACCTCCGGCGTATAGATCGAGAGCAGCCACAGCCAGGCCTGCGGCGTCTCGCTCGCGAACAGCTCCGCAAGCGTTGCGGTAGAGAGCGACCTCATGTCGGGATCCTTTGCCAGGCCAACTCCACGCTGACATTCAGCGGCCCGAGCGTGTCGAACTTGGGCGGCGCCCCGAACCTGAGCACCAGATCCTCGCCGCTCCACGGATGGATGAACTCAAAGTAGTTCACGCCACCAGCGAGCGCCTGGTCGAAGAAATCGCGCAGGATCTCGTATTGCTCGTTGCTCAGGAACATGGTCGCGGTGATGCTGCGGATCGGCGCGGAGTAGCGGCGCCGGACCTTGGGCGGCCCGCCATCCATCTCCGTGCGAATGACCACCGGCTCGTTCTCTTCCTGCCAGTTTTGCACGCAGGATGGCAAGGTCGCCGGCCACGAAAGCGTGACAGGTACGGACATGGCTACCTCCCTTTGCGCGTGAGGCCAAACGACTGCTGCAGCGCGTTGTCATATGCGCCCGAGGAAAGCCCTGAGCGGACGCGCTTGTCGATGAGCACATCGATGACGCGATCGCCGTTCGCCGATTGCCGCTCGGTCACGGAGGCCTGGGAGTCCGAGTTATTGATGACATTGACCTGCACGGACGGACCTTTATCGCCGTTGTTTGTCACGCCGAGCTTTCCATCTGGCCCGCGCGCGAGCGGCATGATGGCCTCGGTACCGGCCTCGCCGGCCAGGCCGATGCCCTTTGCGAACGGGAACAGGATCGGCCCAGGCGTGAGGCCACCATGCGGCCCCAGGATCCCGCCAGCGGCGAACGCATGGACACCCCCGACAAAGGCGTTGCCATCAACCGAAAACAGCGCGGAAAGGAAACCACCGAAGCCGCCACCACCACCGGCCTGCATCGACTTGAGCGAGGCCTTCATGCTATCGATCAGCGGCTGAACGATAAGGATCTGCAGCGTCATCTGCGCGAGATCCCTAAGCACGCCGGTCACCATGTCCCCGAACGCATCGCCAAAGGACTTCGTGCTATCCACCGCATTAATCAGCGTGCCGGCTACCTGTTTGCCATAGCCATCGATCGCGGAGAGCAGCTGCTCGAAGCCGTCAGTGGTCTTTCCGTTGATCAGCTCGTCAACCTTTTGTTTGGCGCCGGCCAAGGCCTGCGCCGCCGCCAGGGACGTATCGCCGGTCTGCGCGATGATCTGCTCCAGGCGGTACCAGTTGTCGATCGCGGCCTCGAGCTGGCCGGCTTGCGTCCCACTCTTCGCCTGTTCCAGGAATTGCGCCTGGGCGGTGATCTGGTCCTGGTAGGCCTTGGTCGAGTCCTCCAGCGCCTGCTTGCGCGCCTTCTCGGCTTCGACATCGCGGTTGATCGCATCGATCAGCTCGGCCGTCATCATGAGCTGGTCGGCCTCGGCCTTCGTGACCTTGATGATTCCCTGCTCGATGTCGTAGGTCAGCTTGCCGACAGCCGTCTCCGCGGTCTCCGGCTGGCTTGCTTTAAACAGTTCCTCGTTCAAGGACTTCAAGCGCCGATCGAAATCAGAAACCTTTTGCGCTGCGCCGCTGGCCTTGCCGCCGAAATCGTCGACGGCGCCGCCGCCTTTTTTGCTCGCGTCGGCCAGGCCTTTACCGATGATGTCCGACACATCGCGCGCCGGGTTTGCCAGGGTGATAAGGGATAGGTTCGCCGCTTGGCCGAGCTTGTCCACGTCGGCGACGTAGGTGCTGAAGATCCCGCTCAGATCTCCGAAGTTGCCATGCACGATCGCGGACGCGGCGTCGCCGATCATGGTCAGCGTGCGGCCGAACGCCTTCAGCGTTGCGACCCCCTTGATGGTGGTGCCGGCTATCCAAAGGATGATCTCGCCGATCTGCTTGCCGGTTTCGCGGAACGCCTCTGCTTGCGAGTTCGCGTCGCCCAGGGAATCGAACAGCTGATTGAGCGCCGGGAGCAGCCCCTGAACGATGTGCAAACCCGCGCTCTGCACGCGCTTGCCCATCAGGTCGATCTGGTCGTTCAGAGCCGCCGCCGCCTTGATGGTGTGGCCGTCGATAACCAGACCCATCGCCTCGGCCTGCTTCTTAAACTCCTCCAGGCCATCGGCCCCGGAGTTCAGAAGCGGGATCAGCTTCGCGCCTTCCTTCCCGAACAGCTCGATCGCCTTGGCGGTTTTCTGCGCGCCGTCCGGCATCTTCGAAAAGCCCTCGGCGAGCTTCGTAAACACCGCGTCGGTGCCTTGCGAGACGTCCTCGGCGGTCACTCCGAAGGCCTGCAGCGCCCTGGTGGACTTGGCCGACTTTTCGTCAAAGCTATCCATCGCGACGGAGAGCTTGCCGATCGCCTTGTTAAGCGTCTCGGCGTCGGTACCGCTCATCTGCGCAGCAAACCCCCAGGCCTGCAGGTTGTCGGTCGACACGCCCAGGCGCTCGCTCGTATCGTTCAGGTTGTCCAGGGTATCGACCAGGGACTTAAACGCGGTGATCACTGTGCCCACGGTGATCGCCCCGGCCAGGCCGCCGACAAACCCCTTCATGGCGGTGAGCGCGGAGCTGGCGCTCTTCTCCAGGCCGCCCAGGGACTTCTCCATCTCCTTGATTTGCGAGATGGCACTCTGCGCGATCTTGGCCTCGATGCTGATAACGCGACGCACGTCTGCCATTACAGCCCCCTACCTTTGAAACCGATGGCAACGGCCGGCACGGCGTTAGCGCCCGCACCGCTGTAGCCTTTCTGACCAGGGATGGCCCCAGGGATCGTGATCCAGCGGAACGACATATAGACGTTGCGCTTAAACGGCGAGAGCGCCTTCTTAACCGTCGCGTGGATGGTTTGGCGTTGCTTGACCAGCGCACGGGTATGGCTGCGCCTGGGCGGTTTCACGCCGCGCTTTCGCATGGCCTTGCGCATCTTTGCCTCTTCCTTCACCAGCTGATTAGTGCGATCGACTGTCCGCAGGTCCACCCAATCGGCGCCGACCGGCGAATAAAAAACCGCGCGCCGATAGGGAGTTATCGGACCGAGCAGGCGGACGTAGGTACCTGGCCCAGGGTGCGCGCGGAGAAACTCACCGATGCTGGCCGGCGAGATCCGAACGTCATGCCGGCCGCCTTCCAGATACCGGCCCCATACCTCGATGCTGGCGCGAGCGGTACCGGAGCGCGCGCGCACGGCAGCCTGCAGCGCGGAGTACGCGGCCACCACCGCGCGCTCGACGTCCGCAGCGTCGTAGAGGTTGAACTTCCAGTTGCGCATGGCACCGGAGGCCGCGTCCAGGAACGTCGACTCGCGCGAGTCCACGAACACCACGGTAGGCGCTCGCTTGATCGACTCCAGCTCCTGGTGCTCCTGTACCGCTACCTGGCGGAGGATGGTGCGGAGATCTTCCGGGAGCGCGACGACGGCCCATTTTTCGAGGTTGGTGACCGTGCCGGCGTTTTTGAGTTCAAGCGTTGCCATGTCTCCAGCTCCCGATCGAGGCGCACGATGACGTCCCAATAAAGGTCCAGCGGCGCGCTAAAGGCGGCGCACCAGGTGGCGACTGAGGAAAACGGAATGCGGCCGCGCGCGTTGCGATCGGTGGCGCAATCGCGATAGCAGGCCAGCAGTGAAAGATCGGCCGGTTGCAGCTCCGGCTGGTTGTCCAGCGCATCGATGCGCCGGCCGCGCGCCTGCAGCGCCTGGAGCTGCTCCAGGTGCGGCCCATACTTCGCCAGCCAGATCAGCGCGGCCGTCAGGCGTTTCCCGCTTGCTCCGTCTCGGCGTCCTGGAAGTTGCGCACGTCCTGCGCCTCGGCCTCGATGACCGGGAACAGCTCCGGAACTTCCTTCATCACCATGACGAAGTTCTCCGGTGTGAAGGCAATGGTCTGTCCGTCCAGTTCGCAGCCACGCCAGGCGACCACGATGGTCTCCGCGTAGACGCGGTAGGCGGCCTCCTGACCCTGTTCCACCGGCCGCTTGCCGTTGAACCGCTGCGCCTCTTGGCTGCGCGCTGCCTCGCGGCGCACGGCCTCCAGATAGGGACGATTGGTAGGACCGGCGCGACGCACCGTGACGAAGAAATCGTCTGCGATATTTACCTCGACACCGTCGGCTTCCTTCTGGCGGTTGCCAGTGATCTTGCGCAGTTCCATACGAGTCTCCCAAAAGAAAAGCGCGCCAGGCCTTGCGGCGCGGCGCGCGAGCACAAATCGTTGTTTGATCAGACGAAAGACACGGCCTGCGACTTTTGCACCAGGTTGTAGGTGGCGGTCACATTGACGACCTCGGCGGCGGTATCGGTGACGTTGACCGTTGCCGTGCCATCGGCTGCGGTATTGGCACTCACCGGAGCCGGCAGCGCCGTTCCCTTGTCCACGGAGAACGTCAGCGGCACGCCCTGCATCGGATCGCCGTTCTGGTCGCGCGCGGTGAACCGGACGGTATTGATGGCGACGCCATCGGCCGCCGCGTTGTTCGTGACGACGGCCCCATCGATCGTGGTAACAGCCGGCACGAACGGCTCCGGCGAGCGCGTGATGATCATCTGCGTGCCAGTCACCGGATCCAGCAGCGCCTGGCCCACGGCCTCGTAGACAACATCCGCGCCGGTGCCGGTGGCATCCGCGTTCGCCTGCGAAAGCTTCACGCGCGGGAACTCGAACTCGTACCAGTTCGCCGGCTCTGCGGTGTCAACCAGCTTGAACGAGATCGCGATCGCTTCCTGGTCGAGGAGCATCTGCAAGAGATCGTTGTCACTGAAGTACAGCGAGAAGTTCAGCGACACCTCGGCGCGGCCGAGCACCATCTCCTTAGCGCCCAGGAACCCGATGCACTCGACGGCCCGGTTGTTATTCGCCAGGTTGACGACCATGTTGGAAAAGCATTCGGTGGTCGCGACTACGCCAGCGAGCGTGATATCGGTCACCGTTGGCGCGGCCATCACCGGGTTGTAGGCGGGATCGATGCAGGTCGCACCAACGAGCGGCGCCTCGTCGGGATCCATCGATTTGCCGAGCACGGAGAATGTCCCCGTAATGACGGCGTTCGGTGCGATGTTGAGCGAGAAGCCGTCGACGATGGTGCCAGGCACGCGGTGGTAAAGCTCGGTGGTGCCAGGATCGACCGGGAGATATTTCTCCAGCGTGGCCGACAGCAGCGTCTTGCCGACCTGGATCGAATCAGCCTCCCAGGTGTTGCACATAGCCATCGCCAGGAACAGGTTAAGCCAGTGCTCGTAGGCCAGCTCGAAAGGGATATCGCCGCTCACCGAGCCGCCGGTCAGGATCAGGTCGGTCACGCCCCGATTCGGGTTCATCTCGTTGGAGTTGGTGGTGGTCGGCGCGAAATTCACAGACTCGCCAGTAACGCGCATCACCTGGAATTCAGGGTTTGCAGGCGTCACGCCATAGGCGTCCTCGGGAACAAAGGCCAGGCGGACCAGATCAGCGGAGAGCGGCATGGCAGCACCTCATCAGGTAGAAGCGATCGAATCGAACGCGTATTCACACGGCACCACCAGGTCGGCCCAGTTTCCGCTATCGCTAGGCGAGAGCGTCGGAGAGTCGATGGTGACGAAACGGAAATGGGCAATGCGGGTTTGCAGGAGCGCCTGCGTGATCTGGTCGGCCAGCGCCGTTGCAGCGGCGTCCCCGGTGCCCGAGCGCGTGATGCAATGCACGTCGACCTGGCCCGTTTCACGAAAGCACCCAGGCGAGCCGATCGAGACGCGCTGGCGCTGCGATTGCACGAACTCCAGCGTCACCCAGGCATCCGGACACTTGCCGAGATCGACCTGCGTATCGACCGTCTCGATGTAAGGCGTCGGCGCAGCAGCGGCCGGCACGATCTCGCGAAAGATCGCGCGCACGGTTTCTGACGACATGGCGCTACCCCCTGACGATCGGCTTGTGGAACACCACCGTGTCGCCGTCGAATGACGGTCGCGACCACTGCACCGTATAGACGCGGCCACCGACCTCAATCGTGTCCAGGTGCAACAGACCGTCGACGCCAGCCGCCGTGAACGGCGCAGCCTGCAGGACGATCTTGACGTCGCCCTGCTGTGCGCCATTGACCAGGTCGGAGGAGGAGAGGCCGATGAACTTGCCGCGCGTGACCACTGTCTGCGCCCCGCGCCGCCAGGTCATCTGCGCGCCAAATGCCTGCAGGAGCTGCGCTGGCAACGAACCGAGCATGCTCATGGCGACACCTCCAGGCGCTCGGCCACCACCGCGCCGCCGAACAGACGATCGCGCAGGCGGTAGCTATCGATTGCAGCGGCGCCACGGCCGAAGGCCCGCAGCTGCTCCGGCATCGCACCGGAACCACCACCGAACGATGTGCCGTCCAGGGACGCACCCCCGAAATCCACCGCGCCTACGTCCACCACCGAGATCTTCTTTGCGGCCGACAGGTTCATGGCGCCACCCGCGCCCTCGGCCTGGCTGGCCGGCTGCTCATTCCACTGGCCGATCAAGGCGTCGGTAAAGGCATCGACCAGGTCGGCGGGCATCGGATCGAAGCCGCCGTCATAGACGACCTCGACGTTGGCGAACCACCATTCGCCCAGGATCGGCTCGGTCGGCCGGATCACGCCGTCGAACTCCGACACCGGCACACCAGGCAGATCGGCCGCGTCGACGTCCGTGAGCGACACCAGTGCGCGAATCGGAGGGTTCTGCACTACGATCGGCCAGCGGCCATCGGCGCGCGATTCCCTCCACCGGCCAGGCAGCAACGAACGCATGCAGTACCGCTCGGCGATCGCGATCAGCGCGAGTTCCTTGGACGTCATCCAATCGAGCTGCGCCTGGCTCGGGTTGGTGATGCCGAGCAGCGCGAATACCAGCGCCGGATCGACAATCAGTCCAGGAGGAGTGGTAGCCATTACTTGTTCCTCCGGTTGTTCTTGCGCATCTTGTTTGGCGGCTCCTCCTCCATGCGCACGCGGCGCGGTCGGCCAGGTCCGCGCTTCGCAGGGGGCGGTTCCGATTCCTCGGCCGGCGCAGGCGCTGGCTTCGGTGCTGGCTTTGGCGCAGGCGCCTCGGCCTTCTTTGGAGCAGGAGCTGGGTCCGGTTCGCCCTTGCGAGCCAAACCCCGCGCGATGAGCTGCTGCGCGTTGAATCCGTAAGCCTCGAACGAATCGCCTGCCTTCAGGTTCTGGCCTCGGAACTGGTAGGCCTTGGTAGCAATCAAGCGCATAAGCAAAACGGCCAGGTTTCCCTGGCCGTCCTCATGTTTATGGTTTTGGAATTGCTGCAGAGAGCGCGGCGATTACGGCCCCACTACCACCAGTGTGCCCTTCACAAAGGCGTTAGGCGCGTAGACGGCCAGCGCCAGGCGCTCCTCGGCGCGGATCGTGACCAGGTTCTTGCGGAAGTTGTCCGAATCCTCGGTCGACACCTCCACGGTTGGCGCCTGCCGATCGAAGATCTGCGAGCCAATGCGGAACGCACCGACCAGGAACCCCCCCTGATCCATCGACACCGTGTCGACCACCGGCAAACCCCAAAGGATCTGCGGCGACAGCGACTGCGGATTGGCGAACAGGTACGAGTTGTCGGTGAGCTTCAGCAGCTCGATCGCGCACCAGTCGGCCGGATGCAGGACGATGCCGGTTGCGCGGTAGTTCGCCAGCCGGATCTGCAGCATGGCCTCGCGAATCTGGTCGACGTTCGACGTCGCGGTGCCAGTCGCGACCTGCGCCTGCGGCATGATGCCGAGCAGGTTCTGGCCGAGGCCATCGCCGTTCAGCAGCTGATCCTCCTCGACCAGTGCCAGGCCGTAGCGCAGGCGCGCATCGATATAGCTCGAGAGCTGCGGCGCGTCGTCCAGCACCTGCACCGTTGCCAGCATCCAGTGCGCCAGCGTGCGGACGTTCGCCGTTTTCTCTTGCAGCGAGATGTCCGACTGCGGCTTCGGTTGGCCTTCGGCGACCGGCGCGGCCATGTTCTGGAACGCCAGCTCCTGGACGTAGTCGATCGCGTTCGAGGTCGTGCGACCAGGCGCGATCAGGTCGCGGATGGTGAGCTGCTGCTGCGGTGGGTACTGGATGCCAGGCACGCGCATCGGCTCGATCGCAGCGCCGGC
Organism: Cupriavidus phytohabitans; assembly: GCF_017815025.1. Taxonomy (NCBI): domain Bacteria; kingdom Pseudomonadati; phylum Pseudomonadota; class Betaproteobacteria; order Burkholderiales; family Burkholderiaceae; genus Cupriavidus; species Cupriavidus phytohabitans. The sequence goes on along the minus strand of NZ_JAGIQB010000006.1, from coordinate 63,619 downwards.
CGAGGCCGGATCGCTCGAGATGGTCGTAACGGCCTTCAGCTCGATCTTGCCGGTGCGGCCACCCTTGGCCTCCACAAGCCGCTTCCAGCCATCAGACTCGATGACCTGCTCGCCCCAGGACTTGCGCTGCCCAGCGGCGCCAGCGTAGGACGTGCGAGCGGCGAGCTTCTGCTCGACCTCGATCAAGCGAGCCTGCAGTTTGAGGCCGTCCGAGGAGAGCTGCTCGAGCTTGAGCTTCACCTCCTCGGAGACGGTCTTGCCCTGGCCGATTTCCTCCAAGGCCTTTGCGCACATGGCCTTGATTTCCTCGTCGCGCGCCTTGATGGCTTCCATCAGCTCGGTGAACTTGGCAACGTTCTCGCCGCGCTCCTGGACTTCCTTGATGCGGCGGTCGCGGTCAGCGCGCGACAGCTCGCGTTCGATGATGGCATGCATGGTTGTGCCTCCGGATGGTTGGGATTTACTTGCGGAAATGCGCGAGCAGATCCGCGATGCCTTTGGTTACTGCATCCGCCGTCTCATCCCGAGACGCCACAGATCCGAAGCCGCGCGAGGCAATCGCCTCGGCCTCGGCACGCGAGTAATTCCCTTCATCCCGAAGGAACCGCTCGAATTCACGAATGGAGATGGGAACGCGCGCTCGGAGCTTGCCCTTGATCTCCTCGATGCGCGCCTCCTCGTTCGCAGGGAACGTCACTGGCGACACCTCGATCAGATCGAGCTTGAGCAGCATCCAGGAGCGCGCCGTCGCGTCGAACTCTTCATCGATGGTCATGAAGCCGATCGACAGGCCGGTCACGGCGCCGGCCTCCATCAGCGCATGCGCCTCGGTGGCGCGCTGCACCTTGCCGATCAGGAGCCGGCCCTCCACAAACAAACCGTTGCCGTCCTCGTAGACCTTGTCGTAGACGCCGATCGGCTCGCCCGAGCGGTGCTGCCACAGCGCCGGCAGCTTGCGCCCCGAGGCCTCGAGCTTCGTCAACGAGTCCGCGAACGCGCCAGGCACAACGATCTCGCCGTAGGAGTCGCGCACGTTGAACACCGACGCATAGCCGGTGAATAGGCCCGAGGAGTTGATCGATTTCACCTCGAAATCGAAATCGCGTCGCTTCATGACAGCGTCTTTCTGTTTCATGACGTCACCCCATCTTCAGCAAATAGGCGCTTGAACATGCTCCGGAAACTCTCGTCGGCCTTGGCCGGTGGCGCGGTTGGCTGCAGCGGCAGCGCGGCTGGATCCGGTGGTGCGTTGGCGTCCGGTGGGTTCTGCGGATCGCCAGGCACCGTCTCTTGCGCGCCGGAAACTTCATCGAGCAGGTTGAGCGGAACGAGTGCGCGCTGCACAGTCAGCACCGCGGCATTGCCACCCATCGGCGGCAGGTTCTCGTGCGCGCGACCCTCGTCGCGCGTCATCAAGCCGTTCTGCGTCATGGTCGACAGGTATTGCGCGCGCTGCACCGAGTTTCCGCGCAGCATCGCGTCGAAATTGAATTCGGCAGCGAAGTCCTCGCCGTCCTCGGGAGGGATCAGCTGACAACCAATGGCCTGCTCGATCAGGCGCGCGGTCGGCTGCAGCGTGAACGTGACAAACCCGTTCTTCTGTTCCTCGATGCCGCTGCCCCAGGAGGTCGACTTCTCGGTGTGCCCGATCATGAATGGCGGCACGTTGAACCACCGGCATAGTTCCTCCACCGAGTAGGAGCGCGATTGCAGCATCTGCGCGTCCTCCGGGTTCATGGTCACGGCCTGGAATTTCAGCCCGCCCTCCAGGATCATCGTCTTGCCCGAATTGATGGCGCCAGCGAATTGCTCGGTGAGCTGGCTGCGCATGCGCTCGCGGTCGGCTTCCTTCAGGATCGTGTCCACCTGCAGCACGCCGCCAGGCTTCATGCCGTTGACGAACACCCGACCAGCGGACTCCTCCAGCGCCAGCGAGATGCCCATCGAATGCCGCGCTTGCGCCAGGCAGGAGATCCCGACCAGGCCATCGAGCGAGAATCCCTTCACATGGAACACCTCGGCCGGCGATAGCTCCTCGAGCTTTCCGGTCTCATCACGGAACACATAGGTGAGCGAGTAGTCCGGATTCACGCGCAGCGTTATCCAGTCCGGCCGCAGCGGCATGAGCGAGACGATGTCACCGTCCTTGTTGCGCGAGATGCGCGAGAACGAATTGCCCCAAAACAGCACCGCGAGCACCACCGCTGTCCAGTATTCGGCCGCGCTCATGTAGGCGTTTGGCTTGGTATGCAGGATGCGATAGAGCGCCTGGCGCTTGGCCTTTTTGCGTGCGCCATCGGCCTGCACGCGGTACAGGAACAGCGGCATGGTGCCGATCGAGGTCGACACCAGGCGCGCGCAGGCCCACACCGTCGACAGCTGCATGGCCGTGTCGACGTTGACGTTTTTTCCGGCCCAGGAGCCGCCGCCAAAGAACAGCATCAATTGGCGTGCGTCACGCAGCGAGAACGCGCGGCCGACGACCACAGCGGCGGTCTTGATGCGAGTCCATGCGCCGCGCAAGGGTTTGATTAGAGCGTTCATGCGATCACCGGATTGGATAGGAACGAACTGAAGTCCTTTTCATTGCTCTCCTGCAGCGCCAGGCCGACAGCCATCGCCAGCGCGACCAGGCCGTCGATGCGGCCCGTACTTTTGCGCTTGTCGAAAATGCGGTTGTTCTTCGCATCGGCCACCAGCACCGCGCTGCCCGAGTTCCATCGCAGGCATGGGTTCCAGAGCACGCGCAGCTTGCCGGCCATCACCAGCTGCTCAAGCAGCTCGACCGAATGCGGCATCCACAGGCCGGATTGCTGGCTCTTGTAGTAGCCCTGCCCATGCGGCACCAGGTCGACCACGATCGATTCCTTGGTGAGTTCATCCTCCAGGTACTTGATGCGGTATGGGTCATAGGCGACGCCGACGACGTTAGCCTGCGCCTGGATCTCCGACAGGCGGATCGCCACAGCGGCCAGATTGATAGCGCGGCCAGGCTTCGCGTAGATGTGCCCCTGCTTGGCCCACTCGTCGTAGTTGACGTTGTCTTTGCGCCCGCGCTCGACCATCGTGTCGGCCGGCGTCCAGAACTCGACAAAGGCTTCGATCACGCCATCGTCGGCCTTCGCCGCCCAGGCATTCGCCGTCAGATCGCGCACCCCGGATAGATCCAGGCCGCCATACAGATCGCGCCCATTGAAATCCGCGACGCGCAGCGTCTTGTTCTCGCAGGCCTGCCACAGATCGAATTCGATCCAAGGGTTTGCCGCGTCGACCCACTGGCAGAAATTCAAGCGGCGAACCACGGCCTCCTTGCCAGGCATGCCGCGCGCCTGGGTGATCTGCTCCTCCAGGTAGAGCGGCTGGATCGTGATGCCGAGCGAGGGATTAGCCTTCGGCCAGCACGCACGGTCCTCGAACGGTTCATCGTCCTGGTCGAGCGAGCACACAAAGCCAAAGAACGAATCGTCCATGAGCGCGCCGGCCGCGACCTTGCGCGCGTATTCATGGTTGACGTAGCACACCGAGGTCCGATCAAAGCCGGAGTTCGTGATCATCACGATCAGCGCCTGGCGCCGGCCCTTGGTACCGGCCCGCATCATCTCGACCACCGTGTTGTCCTTGTGCTCATGGACTTCATCGATGAGGCCACAGTGCGGACGCGGCCCGCTCTGCGTTTTCGTATCCGAGGCGATCGGCCGAAAGAACGATGCGTACTTGCGGAACGACAGGTTGTATGCGCGCTCGGCGACGCCATGCACCTTCACCTTCGCGCGCAGCGGCGGCGACAGCTCGACCATCGCCACGGCATCGCGGAACAGGACCATCGCCTGGTCACGCTTGGTCGCGGCGGCGTAGATCTCGGCGCGCGGCTCGGCATCCGAGGTCATCATGTACAGGCCGATGCCGGCCACCAGCGGCGACTTGCCTGAACCCTTGCCGGCCTCGATGTAGGCGACACGAAAGCGACGGAACCCGGTGTCCGCGCGCTTCCAACCGAACAGCGAGCCGACGATGAACTTCTGCCATAGCAGGAGATGGAATGGCAGGTTCTCGAACTCGCCGCCATTCAGCCGCAGGATGGTCGGATAGAACTCGATCGCATGCAGCGCCGCATCGAGATCCCACACCAGGCCGCGCGTTGGCCCTTTCTCCAGGTCGTCCAGGTGCCGCTGGCAGGCGGCGCGGACATCAGGACCAGCGACGATCTCGCCTTCGCTCACGCCGAGCGCGAACTGCAGCACAGGATCAGAGATAGCCCCGCTTCGACTTCGCCGCTGCTGGCCGGATTTCCTCTTCGTCGTCATCGTCGCTCGGCTTGATTTCCAGGCCAGCACGCGCCGATGGCGTCATGCCGAACTCCACCGCAGCACGCAGATAGGCGAGCTGCGCGCGGCGCGCGTTACCGACCAGCGGGTTCTGGATCACGTTGCCATTGGTGGTCTTGATGATCAGCCCATGCGTGAGCGGATCGCGGCCGGCCATCTGCGCGAGCGCCTGCTCGGCGACCACCCAATGCGAGTAGGCCTGGCAGACCACGGCGAACGCGCCGCGATCGATCATCGTCAGCGTGCCCAGGCGATGCATCTCGCGAGCCAGGCGCCGCCATTCGGCCTTCGCGCGTTCGTCCAGGTGCGCAGGCGGCGAGGGGAGCCGGCCGCGCGCAGGTTGAATTTCATGCTGCGGCAAGGGACGCCGACCAGGGTTCCCCTCCAGGAGCTTGAGCACAGTCGGCTTCGGTTTGGGCGAAGGCATAACGCACCTCGAATGGCAAGCGAAAACGGGAAGTAAGAGGCGCAAAAACCTCTTGGAAATACCGTGTGGTGGTACTAAAAAACTTTTTGAGTTCCCTTGCGCGTTTGCCCATAGTGGTGCTCCGCTCGCGCGCACGCGCGAAGCAAAAACCAGCCAGGAGCAAGCAACCATGAGCAACACCAACACCACCAAACCCGCAGCGCCGGCCGATCGCCAGGCCGAGTTGCGCGACTACCTACAGCCCTTGCATGCGGACGCCGCAATGCTCGCGATGACAGACGATGACTTCCGCGCGCTCGCGCCCGCGCTGTTGCGCGAGCGCGCCCGCCAGGTGCTCACGATGCTGCCGAGCGAGCTGCTGGTCGACATCGTCGACGGCAACATCGACCTCGGCCACGCGCTGCTGCCTTGAGCAGCGACAGCGAGCCAGGAGCACACCATGAAAGTCCGCAACGTTATCGACCTCGACCTCTACGTCGGCATGGCGCCGGAAATTCTCGACATCGAACCCGACAGCCTGGTCGGCCAACAGGTGGTGCGCCTTTGCGCCCAGGTTGCCGAGTTGATCGAGTCGAACCCCGAGATGGAAACGCGATACCAGCGAGAGCTGGCGTCGACTGTTCTGCGCCAGGCCGATTGCTGGTTTTTTGGTTGAGTGAGGAGAGCACCATCCATGAGCAACACCAATACCACCATCAGCGCCGCGCGCTTCCGCCAGCTCGAGGAGATCGCGCGCAAGCACCTGCACCTGGAAACCCTCCAGGAGCGCAACAGCGATCGGCTCGACTTCAGCGACCAGGCGGTCTGGTGCATTCGCGACGCGCTGGTCGCGGCCTTCGAGGCCGGCCTGGAAGCCGGAGCGAAGGGATGACGGCGCAGGACTTCACGCGGGAGTTCGAGCAGATGATCACCGCGCTCGGCCGCATGCGCCGCCGCATCCTGGTCGAGCGCAAGACCACCAGCTGCGCACAGGCCGAGGATGCCTACAACCGCATGCTGCGCCAGGTCGACCACGCCGCGCTGCTACTGCGCCAGGCGACCTTCGCAGCGGCCGAATCCGAGCATGCCCTCCAGAAGCAGGAGCGCTATCAGCGCGGCCTGCCGTTTTGATCACCAGCCAGGAGCACACGATGAAACTACCGAGCAACCGAGTTCTCACCCTGATCGCCGTCGCGGCGGTGGCCTCTCTCTTCATCTTCGGAGGCAAGTCCCCGAGTACGAACACCTCGCCGGAGTACAGCCGGCCGCAGCAGTACGACACGGCCGGCGCCCAGATCGACCTCGCCGGCACCGCATGCCGCGAGGCGGTCAAGCGCCAGGCGAATGACCCCAGCCGCGTCGAGTGGATCGGCCAGGAGGTCACGCCTGGTGCCGATGGCACGTACCAGGTGCGAGGCGAGTTCCGAGCGCCAAACAAGCTCGGCGCGATGGTCCGCGCGAGCGTGACCTGCGAAGTTCGCAAAACCAGCAGCGGCGATTGGCAGATCACGCGCCTCACCGAGAAGCACTGAGGAGCGAGCGCGATGGCTAAAATCCGAAGCGTCACGATCGAGGATCCGCGCACCGGCAAGTGCGGCCGGTATGAAGCGCGCACGTGGCCGAGCATGCCTAAGCGGTACCAGGAGCGCGCCGGCACGCTGAACGGCAAGCCCTACCTGTTCCTCTGTACCAGGGGCGCCGGACGAGGTGCGATCACCCGCTACTACGCCTACGCCCAGGTCGGCGACGACATCTGGTACGTCGACACCGGGAACGATTTCCTGCAGGACGGCGCCGCCGTCGACTTCGCTTAAAGGAACCACGACCATGAGAACGCAAACCCTTGCCGCCGTTTGACCAGGCGCCCAAAACCAGGAAGCGACCTACCATCAAGCCGCTTGGTGGTAAGTCCCCAGGAGCGAGGCGCAGAGCGGCACAGCGACCACCAGCCGGCCAGCGCGCCGGCTTTTTTTCGTCCAGGTGCGTGACACCGCTGCTCTCGCGCAAAAGTAACGCGGCAGGCTCACCGCGGCAAACCCGCCAGGAGCGCCGTCAGGCGGCTTTCCTGGCCTTGGTGGGGCGGTTCCCCATGCGGCCCCGTTTTGACGCAGCCACGGGCCGCGTCGCCGGCCGCGTGCGCGACTTTGCCTTTGCCGGTTTCCCGGGTTTGACCTGGGTAGCGTCGAACGGCTGGCCGTCCTGGTCGACAGCCGCCAGGCCGGTGAGGGTTTGCCAGCGCCGGACGATGACGTCGACATAGCGCGGATCCAGCTCCACCAGGCGCGCGCACATGCCCTGGCGATCGGCGGCGATGAGCGTCGAGCCGGAGCCGCCGAACGCGTCGACCACCACCGCACCAGGACGCGCTGACATCGCCAGGTGCCGCTCCACCAGGGACACCGGCTTCATGGTCGGATGCTCGGCCGAGCGGCGCGGCCGTTCAACGAAGGTCGCGGTGGTGGGCAGCTCGACCACCTCGGCCTTGCCGTCGACCACCAGCAGCGAGTCGCCCCAGGCGATCGCCCACCGGCCGTCCGCGAGTTGGTCGATGCCGCGCCCCTTCGCCCAGGCCTCGACGGTACTCTGCTTGCGACCACCGTAGAAGCGGTGCGCGGCGCCAGGCTTCCACCCGTACAAGATCGGCTCATGGATCCACTGGTAGTCGGAGCGCCCGAGCACCAGCGAATCCTTTCGCCAGATCAGGCAGGACGCGAGCTTCAGCCCCGCCTCGGTGAACGCGCGCCGGAACGCGAGGCCTTCCGTGTCGGCATGCGCGACATAGATCGCGGCACCAGGCTTCATCACCGTGACCAGGCGCTCGAACGCCTGCGCCAGGAACTCGGCAAAGGCTTCGCCCGACATCGCGTCGTTCTGGATCTTGCCAGCCGTGCCCTCGTAGTCGACGTTGTAGGGCGGATCGGTCCACACCACGTCCGCAGAGACGCCGTCCATCAGCCGCGCCCACAGCGCCGCGTCGTGCGCGCTTCCGCAAGCGACGCGGTGCTGGCCGAGCGTCCAGATCTCACCAGGCTGCGAGAGAGGCACGGCCGGCAGCGGCGGCGCATCGTCCGGATCCGCGCCTGGTGCGTTCAGCAGCAACTCGCCGATCTCCTTGTCAGAGAAGCCGGTGAGCAGCGTATCGAAGCCGAGCGCCTGCAGCTCGGCGAGTTCTTCCGCGAGCAGTTCGCGATTCCAGCCGCCGTTTTCCGTGAGCTTGTTGTCCGCGATGACGTAGGCGCGAATCATCTCCGGCGACCAGCCCTCGGCCACCAGGACAGGCACGTCCTCGATGCCGACCAGCGGCGCCGCGAGGAGCCGACCATGACCAGCGATCACCGTGCCGTCTTCGTTCGCCAGGACAGGGATGGTCCAGCCCCAGGTGCGCATCGACGCCGCGAGCTGCGAGATCTGCGCAGGGGAGTGCGTGCGAGGGTTGCGCGCAAAGGGTTTGAAGCGGGAAATCGGCCATTTCTCCAGTCGCTCGGCCGCGTTTTTGAGCGGCATAGAATCTCCAGACAAAGGTGCCCCTGAGCACCATGCGATCGAGGGGGCAGCGAAAAAGGTAAGTGCCGTCAAACGAAGACGGTACGCGGGAAGGTTTTGGCACATAGGTCGCGCGCTTATGTGCGGAAGCGCACATTGCTTTGTCGCTTTTCTGCAGGACCAACTATTCTAAATTGCTGCCATTCGACAGTTTTCCGCGTCATTCCATTCATATCACCCCATTTGGGATGCGCATAGAAAATGGCATGCAAATCGAAGACCCGTCACTCTACCGGAGTTAGCAATGCAAAACGTTGCCAGAAAAACACTTCAAAATCTTAGCGTTCGCATTCCAAAAGAAATTGTCGATGCAGAAATTGACGTAAATTTATTGACCAACCCATATATAATCGCCGTCATTAATCTAAGTAGTGATTGTTTGACGGTGGCGGGCACTAGACCTCTTGGCGGAAACGACGACCAGTGGAAGTGGACGGCGATTCCGAAAACTTGTAGAAATTGCACGACCAACTACGATCAATGTTATAAAGATAAACGTTACTCGCCGATTATGAGCACAGATTGTGACTCGGCGCCATTCGAGCTGTTCGTGGGATTCATGATCGACGATTCGAACGCTCGGGGTGCATTATTTGAGATCAATCCTAGCTGTCAATTTGCAGGCGCTGTAATTGGCGTCGACTGAGGCTCGAACATACAGCGTGCACGCCGCCAGAAGTCGGCGGCTGCATACAGAGATGTGGATTTACGCCGCTAACGGACACCGACGCGACCCCGTTGTCGGGGACACGGGGGGCATTACGGTCCAGATTCGAAGATGTCCAAAGTGTTAGCAGGGGCGTCGAAGGTTCGAGGCAATTACTTTGCAACACTTCAACTATGACGGGCCCCGTTAATGAAAATAATCAAACTTTCTATCTTAATCATCGCGCTTGTCATTGCTACGCCAGCGGTCGCACAGAGTGCGCGTCCGGTCGATTGCTACGGCCCACAGAAATCAATTGCGTGCGAATCGCCTCCGTCCCCACGGGGGACCGGCATTGTACTGGAGGTCGGAAATGGCGGCTCGGGTCAAGCCTGTTTTGACATCGACACGTCGGCGCTCAAGACTGCCACGCATGCGTCTTGCGTCAACCTATCGCCCGCAAACACCGATCAGTGTGATACGGCTCCTCATTGGCGTTGCAAGAGCAATCAAGATTGCGGTGGCGTGACATTCGGTTCTGGAACCGTGCAGAACGAACGTACAGAAGGCGGGCGATATAAAGCGAGAATGTGTTTTCCGTATGCAAACCGTAGCGGGCTCACTAGACGCATCTTCGTGAACGCAATCGACGCCACACCGAAGAAGTAGCGCAATTGCTAGCTTCCCGTGGAGCGAAAATTTGACTACCGCGATCGCATCGCATTTTCATGCACCTTTTTGACGGAGCAGTGACCCCCTGGCGATTTGTTGCGCCGCGAAAAATAAACCTTCCAGCCGGGTTACAGCCCCATACATCCCAAGTTTCACCCCTCCCCCCGGATGCATTCGGCATCACTACCGTTCGGAGGGGGCGCATGGGACGCCGTGTGCTCACGTTCGCGCACCACGCACAGGCGCAGGCCCGAGTCGATCACCGCGATGGGATGACCAGGCACCAGGCCACGGAACGCATCGCGGATCCGGTCACGCACGTCTTGCGACAGCGGCCCATGCGCGGTCACGACCAGGACATCACCAGGCTCGAGCCGCAGCAGCGAGACAGACTGCACCAGATCGTCCAGGTCGTCGCCTGGCTTCGCGTGAAACAACCGATCGATGAGCGAAGCCGCCGCTCTGCCGTTCATGGCAGTCTCACTGCCAGCTGCGAGGCGACCAGGCAGGCCAGGCCTGCGGCCATCAGACTGAAGCGACCACTCGCCACGCCAAGCGCGGCCAGCACGAACAGCACAAGTGCTGTGACCAGGAACAGGAGCGCGATCATGTTCTCCTCCAGCGTCAGACAGGCCAGGCTCATGGCCAGGCCAAGCGAATCAGCGAACGGCATACCAGTGCGGCGACAGAGTCGGAAGTGCCCGAGCACGACCAGCGGCCAGCGCACCAGGCGATTCGACAGCGAGCGACGGCGCATAGCGTCAGAGCTGCTGCATCTTGCGGTACCACGGATGCGCGGGATCCAACGGCATGCCATCGGCATCAGCACCACGCAACAGGCCCGACTTCTCGAACGCCTGCTTCACCGCGTCATGGTGCGTCGAGCAGAGCGTCTGCAGATTGCGGTCGTCCAGGAACAGCGTCCAGTTGCCTCGGTGCGGCGTCCGGTGGTCGACCACGGTACCTGGCACCACGTCTCCAAGATCAGCGCACATCTCGCAATACGGATGGCGATCCAGGTGCGCGCGCCGGAGTTTTCGCCAGGCAGCGCATGCGTACATCGCAGCATATTTGCCCACGGCAGTCTCCCAAAAACAAACAGCCGCCAGAGAGCGGCGGCTGTGGTTTTTGCCAGGCTGCAGGAGCGTCGGCCTTTCGGTGGACACTTCTGCATTCTGACTAAAAAGCATAGGCGTTGTCCGGTTGGAAAACAATGCTGGCGGGTTTTAGCCAGCTTGCTTCTCGCCTGACGCAGCCCGATCGAGCCGCTCGATCTCGGCAAGGATCAGCGCTCCGGCTTTCACCAGGTTGCGGCGATATCCACCTTGCGGCTTCCACCACTGCGGCGACCACGGCCACCAGTACGGCCATGTCTCGGCATGGCAGCTGGTGGGCATCGCATAGGCGGCAGCAGCGAACGCGAGTTCGCCGCGAACGTATGCGTCGTCGCGTTTTGGCGAAAGGCCCTCGACGTCGAGATGGCGGCGACGTTCGGCCAATACGTCGCGCTCGGCCGCAGTAAGGTTCATCGGTAGACTCCTCGGGATTGTCGGCCTGGCAGCGTGGCAGTTCGGACAGCCATAGCGTCCGCACAGCTCCTGGTCGAAGTAGTAGTCGCAGAGCGCGCACGGTTCGAGCACGATCAGGCCTCCTCGTAGTGCGGGTAGATTTGTTGCGATCCGCACTCCGGACAAACAGCACCGCAGAACTCGTCGGTCTCCGGATCGATGGCCTGGAAGCACTCGAACCGCGCGATGTAGCGGAAGACCTCGCAATGGAATAGGCCGTCGTCGGCGTCGAAGAAATGCTCGCCCATGTCAGGCCTCCGCGCGCTCCCACTCGGCAGAGACGCCGTGTGGCACGAATAGGACGTCCAGCCGCCGAATCGCCTCCAGCTCCAACGAGCGAGTTTTCGCTGCGAGCCACAGCGCGCCATCCCCGAGGGTGGACTTCGGGATTCCGTACCGCTTGCCGATCGCGCGCAGCGAGAACCCATCGCGCTCGCTCGTCTCCAGGTAGTGGCGCACGACCAGGTCACGCAGCACACGAACGTCGCGGATCGGCGCACTCCAGCGCAAAGCGGATGCGACATTCTCGATGCCATAGGCCTTGCGCCCCGATAGGCCGAAGCGCGCGCACACCACGCCATACAGATGCTGCGGCAGGCGGTGGTAGGCGGCGTCGCGGATCAGCTCGCATTGCCCGCGCACCTCGAGCTGCGAGAGGCCGCCGAAATTCACGTTCTCGGAAGGCTCGCCACGCAGCTGCTCGAGCCACGCCGCCTGACGCGGCGTCAGCTCATCCAGCTCCTCCATCACGCGCACCAGCATCTTGAGAAACTGGTTTTCTTCACGCACCTGCAGGTACTCCATGCGGAACGACACGAACAGCGCCACGCCGGTATCGCGAAAAATCCAATCGCCGCGATCGATCATGATCAGCGTCCCGCTAGGCAGCGCGCCGCGAAGGCTCGCATGAGGGAATCGTAGTGCCGCAGCTCGCCGCGATAGACCACCACGCGAACCTGTGCCACGGTCGTATCGGTCGACGGTTTGATGGCGTAGGTCGGATAGCGTCCCGCATCAGATGCAACGATGCGTCCGCGCGCTAGGAGCACCTCGAGCGCCGCCCCGATGGCGCGCGGATCCAGGTCCAGCGCACTAGCGATGTTCGCCACGCTTAGACGTTCATGTGCCCGGTGGCGCAGCACGCGCTCGACGCTGCGCAGACGGTTCTCGGTGGGTTGGCGGGACTTGCTCATAGCAACTCCATCTGCGGTATGTGATACGGAATCGCGCGGATTCGGATCCGCAAACAAGGCGTGGCGAGCGGTTCTCCGCGTCGGAAATGGTCATCCCAGACGAAGCGATCGTCCACGAATGCGATGCCCTTCAGCGCATCGAATACGACCTTCCGCGCATTGTCGATATCGATGCAACGCACCGAATCCTCCCAAGCGTCGCCGAACTTGCGCATGCGTTCCCGCGCGTCGAGTGGGAGCTTCGGATGCAGCGTGCCCTCGATCGCGACGCGGCCTGTGATCGGCTTCCGGACGCCGGCCTTCTTCAGCAGCCAGCCCACATCGGTCTTGTATTTCCGCGCCTTAGCCGTCAGGCGCATGGCGCCGATCGGTCGGCCTGCATGCGAACGCACCACGTCCGGCTCCCACAACTCGTTGGTCGAAGGGGGATAGGGAAGCACGATCTCGAAGCCGGCCTGCGCGTCCATCGCTACTCCTCGCCCTCGACGCACAGCGCATAGAACGCCGACTGGAATGCGCGTCTGATTTCGTCGCCACACTCCTGCAGCTCGTAGGCGAACACCGTGCGGCCGAGCGCTAGTTCAATCGCGCGGTGCAGTTCGCCCATCGGGCAGCAGAGCACGCCGGTATAGGCCGAGATCACGATGGCCTGCGGCAGCGAGAGTGGCTCGAGTTCCATCACCGCATTTCCGAGTTCGAGCGTCGTCATACGCGCCCCTGGTCGACAATCCAGCGTTGCACTTCGCGGTAGGCCGCGATGTACCCGCGCGAGACTCGCCCGGTCCTTTCCTGCCCAGGTTGGTAGTTGGCCCACAGCCGTCGCCGCAGCGCGCCAGGCAACATGAACCAGTGCCGGCGACAGCCCCACATGCGTGTCGGAACGCGCTGCTTGCAGCCAGGCCATGGACAGCAGTGAGTGCTCATGATTGGTCTCCCTCGAATTGCGCGATGGCCGCCTCGGCCATCGCCGCTACAGCAGGCGACACGGCGCGGCTAGCCTTCACGCGCTCGCGCACGGCATAAGCCCAGGCGATGCCACCACGCGCCTGGTCGAGCTTCGCCATTTCTCCCTTGAGCCGCGCCAGGTTGGCGCGCTGGTGCTCGCGGTTCATCGCCGCTGGCAGATCGAGCATGGCCTGGCGATGCGCCGGCTCGACGCGATCCGGCGCGCATAAGCGGATGAACTCCGGCAGGTCGGGCGGATGCGGATAGGTGGACAAGCGCTCCATGCCGAGCTGCACCGGCACCCTGTGCAGCGCCACGGCCCAGGTGCGACGCAGGAACTCCGGATCCGCGGCCTCTGCCCACTTGCGCACGAAGCGATCGCCATAGGTCGCGAACATCAGGTCGAACACCGCGTCGATCTGCGCCTCCGAGAGCGCGTTGTACGGCCACGGTTGCGATTCGGTCATGGCCGGCCCCTCAGTTGCTGCACGACAGCACCAGCGGCTGGCACCACGTCCGTCACGTCAACATCGATGGCGTTCTCGCGCTGCAGACGCCGCTCGCGGATTCCCGCCATCAAGCCGGAGCGCGGCACGCTGGTGCGACCGTTGGCGCTCGAGGCCGCCTGGCAATCGCCGTTTCCATCAACCGGGAACAGGCCACGCCATCCGTACAGAACGGCCTTCTCGAGCACGGCACGCGGATCCTGGCCTGCGTCGCGGAGCCGGCCGAGTTCGCGCAAGGCGAGCCGCTCGGCATACGGCGTGAGCGGATGCTTGCCCTTAGCGCGCATCTCGCGGAACGCCTGCCATGCATCGAGGGGGAGCCATTCGGGTTGCACCTGCACCTCCGTTTTTTTCGCCGCGCGCTTTTTTTTCGGTCCCTCGCGCGTAGGTAGTTGGTTCTGGCTTTCTCGGTCTGCAAGCTCTCTCAACCCCGAATCCCCCCCTAACCCCCCCTTAAGGGGAGCCGACCCCCTACAAAAATGAGGGGGGTTGGTGCTGGCTTCGTCATTTTTTGGAGGCGACCCCCTACAAAATTGAGGGGGGTTGGCGAAATGCGGTGATGACGTCGGATTGCAAAATTGAGGGGGGTTGGCGCTGTTTTCATCACATGCCAATTCGGCATTACCGGGTTGCACCTCTGGCTCGGCGAGGCCGGAAAACAAGTCGCGAAGCGGTTCCCACGGCACCCTATAGATGGGCACCAGGCGATGCGCACGGCCGGTATCGAGCAGCAGGCCAGCGTCCTCGAGGCGGCGCACACCGTCCTTAGCCGTGCGCATGTCGACGCGGCATAGGCGCGCGAGGTCGGCGTGCGAGAGACAGACCTCGCCGGTCACGGCGTCGGCATGATGAGAGAACGCAACCAGCAGCGCGTGTGTCGAACCAAAGAGCGCCCGAGACGGCGACAAGGAATAGGCCCAGGCCACGGCGCCCTCCGACATCACGCCGCCTCACGGCAGCGGACCCTCGCGATCGCAGCGAGCGGCGTCGTGCTGCAACGCGCAAACCCATCGGTAATTTCTGCTTCCGGACAATGCAGACAATGCGGGATTTTCATAAGTCGTCCGACAAGACGGTAAAACCCCGTAACCCGCATGACGCAAGGCATAGAAGCCGATCCGGATGAGCGCGCCATTTTTTTTTACGAAGACTTCCGCAAGGCACAAAAGCCAGTCCCTATGTAGGACTTGGCCCCCAAGCATGCATCGGAAAACTGCGTGCCAGGCCTTCACCATAGACCAGACATCGAACCTCGGCAAAGTCTCGAAAGCCGCATAAATAAAGGGTTTCAGGGAGCCTTGGTGCGATTTGGTATGGGTTTGGTATGCCTTTGGTATTGGTTTGCGAATTGGCTTAGGTTTGCATCTGCTGCAAAAAAATTTTACAGGTCTTGTACCTTTTCAATTACGGCCCGTTAACCTAGGCTTCAGTTCCACCACGTCCGGATCGAGAAGTTTCTGCGACACGGTGTCCAGGGGAGATCTCCGATGCGCTTCACGACAGAACGCGCCGAACTGGGCGGCGTGCGGGAGTTCTTTTTGCCGATGTCGGACGGCACCGAGATCTGGTTTATCGCCAGGGGACGCGGACACGGCGCGCGAAGCCGCGCTCGATCGCAAGAACGGAGCTGGTACCGGAATTCAGCGCGGAGGATCCGCGCGATGCTTACCGCATCGAGACGGCCACGGCCGAGGAGTACGCCGCAGCAAACGACAGGAACCATCCATGAGCGCGATCGATATCGAACCGCCGATGCCCGATCAAGCGATGATCCGTGAGGGGATCATCGCCTGGGACTCCCTGCGCCGCGCCAGCACGGCCGATGAAGTGCGCACGATCTACCTGGCGATGCGCCGCGTCGAGCTGCAGGTCCAGACCGACCAGGTGCGTCAGATCCTGCAGCTGCTAGAGGCAAACCCGACCACCTATGCGCTGGATCTGCTTCCACACATCACGCGCATGCTCGGCGTGCGCGACACCACCAGGAGCGAAGCATGAGCGAGGAGCAGCTGCCGGCCGTGCCGGCCCAGGATCTGCCCACGGCGCAGATCACGCGGTACCAAGTGAACCCGATCGAGAAAATGCGCCTGGCGCTGGAGTACGGCCGGATGATGGCGACCTCGCGCGGTGTCGTCCCGCGCGCCTTCGAGGGGAACGAAGGCACCTGCACCGCGATCGCGGAGCAGGCGATCACTTGGAATATGTCCCCGAACGCCCTCGCGCAGATGGCGTACTGCAATGAGAAAACCGGCCGGCTCGGGTATGAAGGCAAGGCGATCGCGGCGGCCTGCTACACCACCGGCGCCACCACGGATCCGCTCGACTTCGAGCCGATCGGCGATTGGTCGGTGCTGCATGGCTTTCAGCCGGAGAGTGCCGGCCAAGGAAAAGGGGGTGGCGAGAAGCTCCAACGCGGCTGGCCTCCCGAGCTGGAACAGGGACTCGGCATCCGCGTCACCGGCACGCTGGCGACGAACCTGAAGTCCTACACCATTGACGTCTACCTGGAGACGATCGCCGTGCGCAACCGGAACTCGCCCCTGTGGGTGACGAATCCCTATGCGCAAATGATCTACCAGGGCGCCACCCAGTGGGCACGCCAGCGCGCACCGTTCGTTCTGGCCGGCGTCCAGGTCGGCGGCGACCACCGTGATGCGCGCGACATGGGCGCTGCCGAAGTGATCAGCGCGCACGGTGCCGAGATGACGCCGCAGGAGCGGCTCGACACGGCCCTAGCGCCGGTCAAGGCCCGCATCGAAGGAACCGCGCCGCCGCCGCCGTTGACGGAAGTCCTGACGGCGTTCAGCAAGGCCAGCTCGCGCAACGAGATGGAGCACGCGCTGCAGCTCGCCGCGCTGCTGCCGGAAGGCATCGACAAAGAGAAGGCCCGCGCCGCCTATGCCGCGCGCCTGGCCGAGCTGAAAGGCCAGCCGGCACCAGGCAGCGAACCGGCGAGCGCGGAACCGTCCAGCAGCGAACCGGCGACGCCGGCACCAGGCGATGGCGGCGAGCTGGAGCCGCCGACCTACGCCCAGGTACGCGACCAGCTGCAGAACGCGCGCACAGTCGATGATCTCGACACCGCCGCTGACCTGATCGGCAGCGTCGAGAACCCGCAGCACCGCGAGGAGCTGGTCGAGATCTACCGCGAGCTGCAGGCCAAGCACGAATGACCACGCGCGAGATGCCATCCGAGGCCGTCGCCGGATCGCCCCATGAGCCGTCCGGCCTGGCGATTCTTGGCGGTACGCATGGCCGGCGGCGGCCTCCGATGGCACCACGTACACCAGGAGCACACCATGCCCGACGAACCCATCGATGCGCGGTACATCGAGATGATGAACGTGCTGGCGAGCGTCCTGGCTGATCAGCTGCAGCCCAGCGGCTTCGCCTTGCTGGTGTTCGACTGCGAAGATCCCGGCCGCGTGAATTACATCAGCAACTGCAGCCGGCAGGACATGATCGCGGCCATGCAAGAGTTCCTTGCGCGCAATGAGGGACGACTGCACGACCCAAGAAGCGCATAGCCGTACCAATTTCTGCGCCCGGTGCGACCATCCCATCCCCAGGTACCTGGGCGCCTTTCACTTTTAGCCAGGAGCACACAACGTTGGATGATGACCAGGAGGAACCCCCGTGATCACCTTTAAGCAAACCCGCGTCAAGCTCTCGAGCGTCAACGCCAGGATGGAATTCCACGGCGACACCGAGGTCTTGATGAAAGACCTCAAGCTCGAGGCAACCCTGCCAAACACTGTGCTCGACCAGGTCTCACCGGACCTGCGCTCGAGCTTGTACAAGGTCAGTGGCAGTCCGCAGCAAGCGCTGCCCGACACCGACCTCGACCACCTCACCGACCTGAAGCATCCGAACGTCGGCGGCTACAAGGCCAACGATGAGCTGGAGGGAATCCTGCGCATCCACGTCTCGAACCGCAAGACCGATGACCTGGTCTTTCCCGAGGCGAAGTTCTCGAAGTTCGCGATCGCGCCGCAGGAGGGGGGCACTGTCAAGGTCGTGATGATGGTCGCCGTCCAGCCTTCCGAAGCGAACACCGGCTGGCTCGACCTGATGATCCACAAAGAATTCAAGATCACCAGCGAGTATCAGGATCGGGACGATGACGATTCCGGCCAGCCGGAACAGGACGAATAGCCATGTCACACGACCTCGATATGTAGCGCGGCAAGGCGGTAGAGGAGACAACGATGACCACCACCAGCAACGGCGATCTGCTGCGCGGGATCGAGCTGTCCAGGATGGCGGAGGATTGCGGGTTTGTCCTGCTCCCCGATGGCCGGCTCGCCGGCAGCATGTACAGCCTGCGCACGCTGGCGCAGGCAATCGAAGTGAGAGTCAGACGCGAGGAAAGCGCGCGAGGAGGAAAGCATGGACAATGATTCTTATCGGCCGCTGGACCGACCGTCAGACATCATCGCCCTGGGCAGCACCTACCCGTTGCCCCATGAGATCCAGGCGATGACGGCGCAGAACGTCTTCGATGCCTGCGCCACGCACATGATGCGACAGGGGGCGCCGGCCGTCAGCGTCGATGACCTGTCATGCCGGTACCGCGCTGGCGGGATGGCCTGCGGCGTTGGGGCGGTAGTGCCAGAAGCCTGGTACACCGAGCGCATCGAGTCGATGACGGTCAGCGAGATTTTGGCGCACGACGACCACGCGATCATCGTGCCGGAGTTTCGCGCGTTCCTGCAGCGACACCAGCCGCTGCTCGCCGATATCCAATCCTGTCACGACACGGTACACGTGCCGGACTGGCGCCGCGCCCTGACAAGCATCGCGGCCAAGTACGGACTCGCATGGCGGTGCCTGGCGCGCTTTGATACCAAGCCCGCCGTGGCGTACAGCCCGAGCGAGCAGACGCGCCGCCTGGCGGCGCAGATCAGCCAGTAGGGAGATACATGCACGCAGGAGTATGCCGGCGCTGCGGCTTGCCATTCGGCCACGCAAACGTCTTCACCTTTGCCGGCCTGCGCGAAGCGATCCGAAGCGCTATTTGCGAGGTCTGCCAAACCCATGAAACGCAAGAGCGACGACAAGATCGTCCCGATCAAGCCGATAACATCGACAGCCGCCCAGCCCCCTCCTGAACCGAAGCCGGAGCCGGAGCCGGAGCCGGAGCCGGAGCCGGCACCAGCATTGCCTGTGCCGGTTGTCCACGCGCAGGAGCCGGACGTCTTGCCACCGGAGGAGGAAGTCCCCCTAGGAGGCGGCTACTACCTGCCACCGGCACCACCGATCGAGGATGAAGTCTGGACGGTTGGGGAGATCGCCCGGTACCTGAAAATTACACCGCGCCAGGCGCGCGGCATCATAGCCACCGAAGGGTTCCCCGAATCCTTCCGGTTGCCAAACGGCCGAGGGGGAACAGTTGGAGTCTCGTACTGGCGCGCGCAACGCGTCATCGATTGGGTGCTCAGTCACGAAGCACCAAGGCCACGCGGACCAGGAGGTCGGCGCACGAAGCCAATCTGAGGCAAAAGAGGTTCATCGCCGATTTCCGGGGAAGGCCGATGACGGCCATGAAGGGTCGTTCGCACTCGCCAGGATTTTGACGTTCGAGCGGCCATTCACCTCGAGATTTGCATCGCCCCTCGACGGCTCGCGCCACCACAAGTTGCTTCGTCAGAGGATGTGGCATCATGGCCGTCGTAGATCTCAAGGAATGGGCGATGCAGTCCTACTACTAAGAACGACATGGAGAAATTTTCAATCGACGAGAGCGGATACACAGGCTTCGACCTGCTCGATCCTCCGCAGCCCTACCAAGGCGCGACCGCAATTTCCATTAACGATGACGAGGCAGCACGGCTGATCAAGGAGCATTTTCCGAAGCTTCAGGCCCCGGAGTTGAAGTACTCTTCTCTTGCGCGCCGAGAAAGCAACCGGCCGCGGCTTCTCGCATTGCAACGCGATATCCTCTCATCGACTAAGGCCATCACATACGTCTGCGATAAGCGGTACCTGCTCCTGCTCATGTTCGTCGACTACGCTGTCGAGCCGTTTTATTACGACAAAGGTTTCGATCTATATGAGGATGGCGGCAATCTTTCAATGGCGTCCATGCTCTATTTCGCTGGCCACGAACTCTTGGGACAGATCGAGTTCGCAGCGTTGCTCGCGGCGTTTCAGCGGGCAATGAAATCCAAGACGGCAGAAGCAATGCGTGATCTCGTCTCTGCCGCAAGACGGACACGATGGGACAGAATACCGGAAGCCCTAGGGCCGTTAGTTCACGCCCACCCCGACTGCCTGGACGCCATCCGACATAAAGAGGTGTCCACGGACGCCGCTTTCGTCGTTTTACAGTCACTGATCACACGGCTCGAAGTAATGACTTCAGCCGATTATCGAATCGAACACGATCGCTCAAAGAACCTACTGCGCTATGGAGAAATGATCTCCAAACTCATCGCGCACGATGTCAATATCGAGTTTCGCGCGTCTGAAATTGCAGCTTTGAAGTTCCCGCTCAAGCTTAAGGAGGTAGTACAGGTTGACTCCAAAAATAGCCCCGCGGTGCAGCTATGTGATGTCATGATCGGTGCAGCAATAGAGGCAGCGAAGACTCTGAGGGATCCCCGCTCGAACTCTATGGAGGTGCTCAGGCTCTATAAGGACGATCAGATCATTCACTTGCTACCCACCACAGATTTTGAGGAAGTGAAGCGGGACCACAAGGGCACACAAGCCTCCAAGTTCATCGACTACTTCGCAAAGAACTTTTCATAGCGCGCCAGTAAGCAGGAGCGTCGGCTGTCCAACGAATTCGCGCATCAATTTAGGTCAGTCTCGCTATTTCCGGTTCTCATCCGAACGAGCGCGGACCGCATTGGATGCGAAGTCATTGATTTTTCGGAGAACGCAGTCTCGAGAATTACGATTCCTCACAGTAGTGTACGGAACCGGAATTCGTGAGACTACGTGCTTTTCTGTGAGACTAGAAATTATGGAATTAGTGCGACTGCCGCGCGCTTACCTTGAGACCATACGGGCTGCGCGCTAGGAGCGCGAAACCCGCTTCCCCACAGTTCCGTACTTGTGGGAAGCACTGACCGGGGGCGCATTTGACTGCTGTCGGCCAGGAGCGGCCTTTTTGGTTTTACGGAAGTCAGCCGGTGAGCTATTGAGGTGGACGCGCCTTGTTCCAAAAAGGTATGAAGACAAGGCGAAGCATCAGCCACCAAGCGTAAATAGCCCCATATGAGGCGCAACTCTCATCCGGCAAGAGACCATGTGCAATCTCGTTGCGCAGATTGGGACCAGTAGCCTCACAGAAGAGTGCGCGAACTTCGAATATCAAATCAGCCGGAAAAACCTTTGTCATTTCAGGCATTGAGACTAAGGTACTAAGTCCAACCTCAGTCTCAATGCCATCTTGATTTATAACTGTCGTCTGTCCGCCTGCAGCCTTTAAGTGAAATCGTACAAAACTCTCCATTTGAGGAGCCGCTATATATGTAGATGTTAAAAAATCACCCTCGAACCCTGCAAGAAGCATCTTTGAAAAAGCGCCTACATAGTCTCGAGAAACTAGACCAGATTGGCGAACAACGAATGCGAAGTCTGCCCAAGTGAGGGGATGCTCCGCTCTAATTACAGCCAAAGCTGGAAGAATGGCACTTTGAAGATGCAACTCGATATTCATCCGATGCAGCCACATCATTTTTTCGAAAATGGCGGCCTCCTCTTCTGGCCCGCCATCGAATGAAAGAGGAGATTGCTTCGCTATGACACGGCCGTCTTGGCTGTAGTAAGTAGCCCCGACTATTGCTTGCATAGGGGATTCTCGGAGCATCTTTTCTGCTTGCTCTCTCAGTTCACCGGATTTGGCAATTGGCGCGAGCCTGCATAGCTGCGCGAGTGCTTCTTCTGGATGCTTGCCGGTAACGGACTGCTCCGCCTCCTGAATCCATTTCGCAATGTCGATAGGCGGGCCACTAATCGTACCCATCTCATCTAGGGCCGCTGCACCAGCCTCCGCAACCTTCTTGTGGAGTGCATCTATGCGGGATGTGACATGAAATTTGTCACGAGCCTTCTTCGGAATTTCGCGGTAGGCTTGAATAGCTCGTTCGTAGAAGTGGGCGGCAGCCATTGCGCTTGGGTGCGCGCCGGCGAGGCGTTGATCGCCTTCCGAGACCAAAGTTTCACCGATGCGCGCTAACATCTCTGTGTGCAGCAACGACAAATTTGCAAGCCGTGCCCAAGCTGCTGCTTCCTCAAAGTATCCGCGCGCACGGTAGTGTGCGGCAGGTTTAAGGTCGGCCTCACCATGGTCCTTCAACGCTTGCGCTATTTCCTCTGCATGGTCCCTCCCGACTTTACATCGTCGTAGCGTAGAGGCGATTTGACAGGCAAGGAAATCTTCCGCGTATTCGCTCTTAGTAATCGAGCCGCTGAGTGAGGCCAAAATCCTAGTCAATCGTTCGGCCCCTGATTTCCGTAATGAGATGCAGAGGCGCAACGCGCGTTCGTAGCACTCCTGACTACCGCTTACCCAGCTCTCCAAATCAATTGGGAGTTTGCTGTACGCATCTATCGCAATAAGAGCGAAGTCTGGTTTCCGACGGCGCGACCAAACGACGTCCGCCAACCTAGCCTGGAGCCAGGCGTCCGGCAAATCAGGTGCGATCAACTCAAAAAAATCTAAGTCTCTTTCGGAGAAATCTGAAAGCGCTGGTGAGCGATGGTTGTCAATCACGAGTACAGGACCAAACGGCTCTGCATTCGCGGATGGCCTCAACATCATTGAACAAGCGTCACCTAGCAGACGCAATACGATCGCTGCCTTGTGTCGCCCCTCGTCCTCCGCCGCTTTGCTTGCGACGCTCAGCGCTTGCCACCGAGGTGTGCCATTGACATGGCCTGCTTCATGGAACAACCCCTCCCAAGCGGAGTCTGCGAGGTCGGCTTTGTCTAAAGGCTCTTCGTTCGACATCTTGTTCTTCATGTTCGGCGAAGGGGTTCTACGGCAAGCGTTCCCCCGCACCTTCTGGATTGATAGAGGAAAGCAATCTGCGGCAACGCGCGTCCCCAGACAGTATCGGATGCTGGACCTGCCTAGACAAACCGCAGTCCGTTGTATCGCTACCACAGCCGACCAAGCCTGTTCCGTTCCCGTTCCCTATAACCGCCGCCTGGCAATCCGCGCGAGCATTGGGACTGTGGAAGCTTGATAACCGGTATATTTTGCCCTGCAAGGGGAAGGAGGTTGACCCCGTCCCCACGAAGGGCCGCTAGAGACCGACAGGCTGCTAAGGGTCGACTGCGGCCGGCGGAAGTGGGGCACCCTGGGACACTCTGTCCCACCCCGCAGCTCGCTGATGAAACGAAAAAATGGGCGCCGGTGGCGCCCATCGTTTTTATGCGGCTTCCGCAAGTCGGTAGCGGTCCTCCCCATCGAGCGCCGCCACCAGGTCGGCCGGCGTCGGTTGATAGTAGACGTTCAGCAGCGTCTCCAGCGTTTTGTGGCCGGTGATCTTCGCCAGGGTTTGAATGTCCATCTTGCGTGCGAAGCGAGTGGTCGCGGTGCGGCGCGCGTTGTGGAAGATCACGTCTTCCTCCAGCTCCAGGTCGTCGCGCACCTGCGCGAAGATTCGCGTGACCTGGTTCGTTGTCAGCGGAAAGACATGGGTGGCACCCTTGTCGCGCTGCTTGTGCAGGTTCTGCATGATGGTGAGCGCCTCGCGCGAGAGCGGCACCATGCGCGGCGAGCCGTTCTTCGTATCCGGCAGCAAGACTACGCGCTTGGCAAGCGACACCTCGCTCCATTCCATCTTGATCAGCTCGCCGCGCCGCATTGCCGTCCACAGCGACAGATCGAGCATCGCGCCAACGAAATGCTCCGGCGCCGACAGGCGGCCATCGCGCGAGTAGTTCAGGTGCTCGAAGATCGCCTCGGCCTCGCCGTCCTCGAACAGCCGCGTGCGCGCCGGCCCATCCTTCGGCTTCTTCATGCGCGCCATCGGACTGGTCTGGATCAGGTGCCATTCCTTCACGGCGTAGGTGAAAACGTTGCCGATGCTGTTCAGCTCGCGGCGCACGCTTGCCGGTGCGACTTCCTGGAGGCGGCGATCGCGCCAGGCCTTGATGTGCTCGGGTTCGATTTCGCGAATCGGCTGGTCGGCCTGCCTGAAGGTCTTGAGGAAATAGTTCAGGCGGTGGACTTCACCCGCGCCGGACTTCTTCTTCGGCGAGATCTCCTTGGTGTAGCGCGTGACCACATCGCGCACGGTCGAGGAGACATCGCGGCCGAGCATGAGCTGGCGCTCGATCTCCTCGGCCCATTGCCGCGCCTCGCGCTCAGTGGGGAACGCGCGAGCGCGGCGTACAATTTCGCCGTTCACGGTTTTGGAAATGGACGCCCGGTACAGGCCGTTGTAAAGCTTGATGGAAGCCATCAGAACCTCTCGATCTAGGTTGGAGCGGCACATGCCCTATCTGGCTGGACGGCACGTGCGGATTGGCGGCACCCCGAATCGCGATGCCAGTCGCGAAATTACCATAATTCATGGTGCAATTTGCGCCTGGTTTGGTCGCGGATGCGAAAGCGAGCGCGACCGAAATCGCCCGTAAACCCGCGCCAGGCAAGCAAATCCATACCAAACCCATACCAAACGCTACCAAGGCTTTTGTTGCCGTTCTTCCCTACAAGGGCAGCGGACCGGCCATGTCCGACCTTCTGGGCGGACAGGTGGACTATATGTTCGACAGCATCACGTCGGCCAAGCCCCAGATTGAATCCGGCAAGCTGACACCGATAGCCGTCACCACTGCCAGGCGCTCCAGCGCGCTCCCCAATGTTCCCACTGTGGCCGAGGCCGGGCTGCCGGGCTACGAACTGTCGCCCTGGTTCGCCGCCTTCGTGCCGGCGAAGACGCCGCAGCCAGTGATTGACAAGCTGAACGGAGCAATGCTCGAGGCCCTGCGAAAGCCTGCGGTGCAAAAGCGCCTGACGCAGATTGGCGCCGAGCCGATCGGAAGCTCGCCGGCTGTATTGCGCGACCATCTGGCCAAGGAAACGGAGAAGTGGGGTGCGCTGATCCGCCAGCGCGGGATCCGCGCCGACTGATCTGCGCGCGTCAGGCCCAGCAGCCGGGCTGCAGCGCAGAGGTTGCCATTCGAGCGCTCGACCGCTTCGTGCGGCAGCGCCCGTTCCAGTCCTTCCAACCCGCCGCTGCATTCTTGCAGCGGGTCGAGCAGCGCGTGGCAGTCGACCTTCACGGCGTCCCTCGCCGGATCTGCCCGACATGGTCGACCGTAGCGCCTTCCGGCAGGCTCAGGCCGCGCCGCGCCGCGCCAGCGCTGGGTCGCGCTACGACTGGCCTTTCGCCCGGAGTGTCGTCGGTGGAGAAGTCCGACAGGACAGAAATAAAGCCACTGCTGGCGCCGCAACTGGCGTAGAGTGAGGGCAACACCACCAACCGCGGAGGCCGTCATGGATGTTTATCCAGCTGCAACCTACAAGGGATATGACCTCTATCCCCTGGTGTACAAGCATGCGGTTGCGCGGGTGTGGCCGGAGCCCCGGCCCGACCGCTCGTTCGATGCCGCCGTGGTGATCTGCCTGGCCGGGGAATCGCCTGAAAGCGCGCAGGCACGCACGTTCCGCCTGGATGCCACTCCCTGGGACAACGTTGGCGGCGCGCGCCGCGGCGCACTGCGCTATGCCGAGGACATCATCAACGGCACGGTGCCGGGGGTGTCGCTGGTCATGGCGCAATAGGAATACTCCTCCCCATCAACGCGGCACGATGCCGCCTGGCGCCAGCGGGCGCTGCAGCATCCGTCAGCCGCCAGGAAACTCGTTCATGGACATGCGTTCGGGATCATCCGGTTTTCTGTGCACGTTGCCCGGCGAGGGCAAGGGCATCACCTACCACGTCGCGGTCTGCTTCGTCGATGCGCAGCGGCCCACCGGCGTGCTCTTCACCAGCTTTGTCGGGGCCGGGCGGCGCGCATTCGCCGTGCTGGCCGAAGCCGATACGTTGGAGGGCCAGCTTGCCGCCAGCGGCGAAGCGCTGTGCCGCCTGGCCATCGGCCAGGTGGTGCGCGATCATCTGCATGACAAGGCGCGCGAGGGCGACTATGTGCTGGACCTCGGCGCAGCGCCGTGGGACGGCGAACTGAGGCCGGTCGGCAGCGGCGTCCGGACGGGACGGCCGCATGTGCGCGTGGTGGGCTGAGGCGGCGCCCAGGCCGTTGGTGCCGGCACGCGGCAGGACTGCTTCGGTCAGATCTTGAACACCGGGGCGCCGTGGCGCTCCAGCAGTGCTTCGATCAGTGCCATATCGGTGATTTCCGGGGTACGGTCTTCAACGGCGCGCGACGGGCCGCAATAGGTGGCCGTGACGTGGCGCCTTACGGTCAGCACGCCGGCTGCCGGCGGCTCGATCCGTACCTCCTGCCACGGGGTATGCCGGTAGGTGCCTGCCTGCCAGCCGTCCGGCGTCAGGTGCAGCGATTCCCATTCTTCGATGGTCGACATGGTCGGTTCTCCTTTGCGGTGAGATGGATCATTGGGGAACGACATGGGCCGCTGTGGCGCATGTCGTGGCGAAGCATCCCGGCTACGACTTGTGTCGATAGTTGATACGTCCCTTGGTCAGGTCGTATGGCGACATTTCCAGCGTGACGCGGTCGCCCGCCAGCACGCGGATGCGGTTTTTCTTCAGGCGGCCGGACGAATAAGCCCAGACCTCGAACCCGTTTTCCAAAATCACGCGGAAACGGTTGTCCGGCAGCACTTCCGATACCTTGCCGCCAAATTCCACCAGTTCTTCTTTAGCCAAGGAGGCTCCTTGCGTAAGCGGCGCCGGCACGGCGCACGCTGTTGTGACGGCCCTGCGGCCGGGGAATAGGCGTTACTGCAGGCACAGCCGCGCCGCGGCGCGCTCGCCGGCACAGCGGGCTGACCGGCGCGCGCTGGCTTCCGAATGGTGCGTGTCGTGGCGCATGGCCACGTTGGCGACGATGCGCTCCGCCCCGTTGCGGTATTCGGCGATCATGTAGGTCGCGAACCAGAGGCCGGGTTCCTGCTGGATCGGGTAGACCGAAACGGTATAAGGGTTGTGGATGTGGCTGCTGCCCTGGCGTTGATGATGGTTGTGGTTGCTTTGCTTCAATGTGTGCCTGTTCATGAGGCGCGGCCGCGGGCGGCGCGATGCATCGGTGCGATGCAGGTAGCGCGGGATGGCGACCGTTCGCCGTTGCTGTAGGCCAGCGTCGGGGCTCGCGTTCGGCGCAAGCGGGGAATCTGGCGGGAAGTGGACCATGCCTGCGCAAACCGGTGCGCTACAAGGGGCGCAGTGGTTGCGGAGCGGACGTGCCGCCGGTCGGGTAGGGTGATGGGCGATGCCGCCCAGGGAACTCCGGGATCAAGCCCGGGCCGCCGCCGATATGCTTCTTGTGGGATTGTCTTGCGGCGGGCGCACTGGCGTCGGGCGTGGCCCGATCCATGCGTAAGAAAGCGAATGATACCACTTCTGCGCCGGGCCTGCCTGCGTGCGGGCAAGGCCACCCCGTGGAGGCCGCATCAGGCGCTCAGGTTTCGCTGATCTGCGCGAAGCGCTGCGACAGGAAATTGATCAGCTCCCGCACTGACGGAAG
Organism: Cupriavidus phytohabitans; assembly: GCF_017815025.1. NCBI lineage: Bacteria > Pseudomonadati > Pseudomonadota > Betaproteobacteria > Burkholderiales > Burkholderiaceae > Cupriavidus > Cupriavidus phytohabitans. The sequence continues at coordinate 36,183 of NZ_JAGIQB010000006.1, read as the reverse complement.
CAGTCCCCGCCGCGACGGGAACACCGCGTGGATCACGCCGCCCTTGATCGACCAGCCGGCCAGCACCCTCACCAGGCGGCCGTCGCGCAGTTCGTCGCTGACCATCATCACCGGCAGTTGCACCAGGCCGGCGCCGGCCACCGCGGCGGCGCGCAGCATGATCATGTCGTCGGTGACCAGCCGGGGCTTGTGGTGCAGTTCGGCGCTGGCGCCTTCGGGGCCGTGCAGCGCCCACACATGCGTGGGACGCGGCGGGCCCAGGTCCAGCGTCGGCAGCGGGTTCAGGTCGGCCGGCGTCGACAGCCGGGGCAGGCCCTCCACCAGCCTGGGGCTGGCCACGATGCACCACGCACGCTCGGCCAGCACGCGCATCACCAGGTCGCTGTCTTCCAGCGGCGGCACGCGCACTCGGATAGCCAGGTCCATGCCTTCGGCGACCACGTCCACGCGGCGGTTGGTGGCTTCCAGGTGCACCGTGACCTTCGGGTTGGCGGCCATGAAATCCGAAATCATTTCGCCCACGCGGGTATGCAGCAGCGCCACGGGGCAAGTCATGCGCACCAGGCCGCTGGGTTCGGCGCGGGTGCGCTCGATCACGCTCTCGGCGGCCTCCGCTTCGACCAGCATCGCCTTGCAGTGCGCGTAGTAGGTCTGGCCGAGTTCAGTGACGGAAAAGCGTCGCGTCGAGCGCTGGATAAGGCGCACGCCCAGCCGTTCTTCCAGCATGGCCACGCGCCGGCTCAGCTTGGACTTGGGGATGCCGAGCACGCGCCCCGCCGGCGCGAAGCCCTGGTGGTCGACTACCTGCGCGAAGTAATACAGGTCGTTGAGGTCTGGACGCAACGGCGGCTCCTGTCGTCCTGCCAGTAGGACGCTGAGGGCAGATTTTCGAGCCTACCGGGGCCATCTGCCAAGACCTATGCTTTTGCCACACGGTTGGTTCCACGGCGTCGGCGCTACGGCCACCGTATTCAAGTCCACTGTGCAAGGAGAAAGGGAGATGACCACCCCCGCCAATTTCAACGGCAAGCGCCCCGCAATCGATCCCGCCGATACGGCCATGCTGCTGATCGACCACCAGAGCGGCCTGTTCCAGACCGTGGGCGACATGCCGATGCCCGAACTGCGCCTGCGCGCCGCCGCGCTGGCCAGGATGGCAACGCTGTGCAAGCTGCCCGTGATCACCACGGCCTCGGTGCCGCAGGGTCCCAACGGCCCGCTGATCCCCGAGATCCACGAGAACGCCCCGCATGCCAGATATGTCGCGCGCAAGGGTGAGATCAACGCGTGGGACAACCCCGACTTCGTTGCCGCGGTGAAGGAAACCGGCAAGAAGACGCTGATCATCGCCGGCACCATCACCAGCGTCTGCATGGCGTTCCCTTCGATCAGCGCGGTCGCCGATGGCTACAAGGTGTTCGCGGTGGTCGATGCCTCCGGCACCTACTCAAAGATGGCGCAGGAAATCACGCTCGCGCGCATCGTCCAGGCCGGCGTGGTGCCGATGGACACGGCCGCGGTCGCCTCCGAGCTGCAGCAGAGCTGGAACCGCCCGGACGCGCAGCAATGGGCCGAGGTCTATACCAGGATTTTCCCCGCCTACCAGTTGCTGATCGAGAGCTACATGAAGGCGCAGGACGTCGAGAAGAAGCACGAGGTGCTGGACTCCCAACGCTGACGTTATCTGCACAGGCAAGGTTTTTATCCACGGGAACGACCGGTGAGTAATCCTCCGGCCGTGCCCGTTTTCACAGGAGCACGCCATGAGCAAGGCCTACAAGCGCCTGGACAAGAGCCAGGCAGCCGTCCTGATGGTCGATCACCAGGCCGGCCTGCTGTCGCTGGTCCGGGATATCGAACCCGACAAGTTCAAGAACAACGTGCTGGCACTGGCCGACCTGGCCAAGTATTTCAAGCTGCCGACCATCCTGACCACCAGCTTCGAAGACGGCCCCAACGGTCCGCTCGTACCCGAGCTGAAGCAGATGTTCCCCGACGCGCCGTTCATCCCGCGGCCGGGCCAGATCAATGCCTGGGATAACGAAGACTTTGTTGCGGCGGTGCGCGCCACCGGCAAGAAGCAGTTGCTGATCGCGGGCGTGGTCACCGAAGTCTGCGTGGCATTCCCTGCGCTGTCGGCGATCGAGGAAGGCTTCGAGGTCTTTGTCGTGACCGATGCTTCCGGCACCTTCAACGAGATCACGCGCGATTCCGCGTGGCGCCGCATGTCAGAGGCCGGCGCGCAACTGATGACGTGGTTCGGCGTGGCATGCGAGCTGCACCGCGACTGGCGCAACGATATCGAAGGGCTGGGAGCGCTGTTCTCGAACCATATCCCGGATTACCGCAACCTGATCACCGCATATACGACGGTGAAGGGCGGGAAATAATCGGCAATGCCGGCAGGCGTGCCGGCGGTTTGCACTCCTCGGGTTGCGCCCCTCCCCCCGCTTGCGGGAGAGGGGCAGGGGGAGAGGGCCGGCCGTGGCCATGCCGACGAGCGAGGTCAAGCTCAAGCCTGCTTCACCGCGGCGCCCACAGCCGCTCGCTCAACCTCGTCATGCGCCGAGGCCGACCGGCGGTGGTTGATCAGCGACACCGCCAGCGCCGCGATCACCGCCGGGATCGCCATCGCCATGAAGTTCTGCTGCAGCGGCAGCGACATCCCCACCAGCACGCCGATCACGATTGGCGCCAGGATCGCGCCGCTGCGGCCTATGCCCGAGGCCCAGCCGATGCCGGTGCCGCGCACCGCCATCGGGTAGAACTGGCCGGCGTAGGCATAAGTGACGATCTGCGTGCCGATGGTCGAGGCACCGGCCAGCCCCACCACCACGAACAGCGCGGCGGTCGGCATCGGGTAGCCCAGCAGCGTGATCGAGATCGCGGCCAGCGCGTACATGCCGATCAGCACATGCTTGATCGGCAGGCGGTCGGCCAGCCAGCCGCCGCCGACGGCGCCGATCATCGCGCCGAAGTTCAGCACCAGTACGAAGGTCAGCGCGGAACCCAGGCTGTAGCCGGCGGCGGCCATGAGCTTGGTCAGCCACGAGCTGAGCGCGTACACCATGAACAGGCACATGAAGAACGCGACCCAGAACATTGCCGTGCTGAAGCCACGGCCGTCCTGGAACAGGCGGCGGATCGGGGCGCCGCCGGCCGTCTTGCCGTCCCTCTCGTCGGCGGGCAGGATGAAGGCGTCGCCCGGCTGCGGTCGGTGCGACGGCACCAGCCGCGATACCACGGCCTGCAGCGTGGCGGTCTGCCCGGTGCGGATCAGGTAGGGCATCGATTCCGGCAGCGCGCGCAGCACCAGCGGGACCAGCAGCACCGGCAGCCCGGCGGCCAGGAACACCGACTGCCAGCCGTAGCTCTCGATCAGGCCCTTGCCCAGCAGCGCGGCCAGCATGCCGCCGACCGAGTAGCCGCTGAACATCAGCGTCACCAGCGTGCCGCGCAGCTTGCGCGGCGAGTACTCTGTCATCTGCGCCACCACGTTGGGCATCACGCCACCGATGCCCAGCCCCGCCAGGAAGCGCGTGACGCTGAACGTGACCGGATCGCTGGCAAAGCCCGCGGCGGCGGTGAACACGCTGAACAGCCCGATGCAGATGGCGATGGCGCGCCGGCGGCCGATGCGGTCGGCCACGGTGCCGAGGAAGATCGCGCCGAACATCATGCCGAACAGGGCCGAGCTGACCATGAAGCCAGCGCTGGTGGCGGTAACGCCCATCTGCTTCATGATCGCCGGCAGCGCGATGCCGGCGACCGCGAGGTCATAGCCGTCGAAGATGATGATCAGCGCGCACCAGAACAGAATCTGCGCATGGAAGCGGTTGAAGCGGGCCTCGTCGGCCAGCTGGTGGACATCGATCTGACGCATGGTTGTCTCCGGTATGGTGGGATGGCGTGTGCTTACGCCATTGCTACGGCGCGCTCTGCGGCGGCCTTCAGTTCGCGCTCGCGCAGCACGAAGCGCTGGATCTTGCCCGTGGCGGTCTTGGGCAGCGTGTCGACGAATTCAATCGCACGCGGATACTTGTATGCGGCCAGCCGCTCCTTGACGAAGGCCTTCAGCTCGGCGTCGCCCAGCTGCGCGCCAGACTTCAGCACCACGAAGGCCTTGGTCTTGACCAGCCCGTCATGATCCGGCACGCCGACCACTGCCGCCTCCAGCACGGCGGGGTGCTGCACCAGCGTGGCCTCGACCTCGAATGGCGAGACGTAGATGCCGCTGACCTTGAGCATGTCGTCGCTGCGTCCGGCGTAGCTGTAGGTGCCGTCGGCGTTGCGGACGTACTTGTCGCCGCTCTTGGTCCAGCCGCCGCGGAAGGTCTCGCGCGATTTCTCGCGGTCGGCCCAGTACATCATCGCGGCGCTGGGGCCCTGGATATAGAGGTCGCCGATCTCGCCGTCTGGCACCGGCTGGCCGGATTCGTCGCGCAGCTCGATGGCGTAGCCCGGCACCGGCCACCCGGTGGTGCCGTAACGCACCTGCCCCGGGCGGTTGGACAGGAAGATATGCAACATCTCGGTGGAGCCGATGCCGTCGATGATTTCGCAGCCGAAATGCGCGGTGAAGCGCTGGCCGATGTCGGCGGGCAGCGCTTCGCCTGCCGATGAGCACAGCCGCAGCGCCACGTCCGCGCGCGCGGGCAGTGCGGGATTGGCGAGCATGCCGGCGTATCCCGTGGGCGCGCCGAAGAACACCGTGGGCTTGTGTTCCAGCCAGCGGCGGAAGGTGGCCTCGGGCGTGGGCCGCTCGGCCATCAGCACCACCGTTGCGCCGACGCTCAACGGAAAGCTCAGGCCATTGCCGAGCCCGTAGGCGAAGTACAGCTTGGCCGCGGAGAAGCAGGTGTCGTTCTCGCGCAGGCCCAGCACCGGACCGGCGTAGAGCGCGGCGGTCCAGTATGGGTTGCCGTGGCTGTGCACCACGCCCTTGGGCCGTCCGGTGGAGCCTGAGGAATACAGCCAGAAGCCCGGATCGTCGCAACGGGTCGCGGCCGGCACCGCCAGCGGGGTTTGCGCGGCGAGCACGGTGTCGAGCGACGCCATGCCTTCAGGCAACGGGCCTTGCGCGCGCGAGACAAATACCTTGTCCACCTCGTGCCCGGGCCGCGCGAGCGCATCCTGCAGCACTGGCAGCAGCGCCGCCGAGACCAGCACCGCCTGCGCGCGGCTGTGCTGCAGCATGTAGACGTAGTCATCGGCGGTCAGCAGCGTGTTGACCGCCACCGGCACGATGCCGGCGTACATCGCGCCCAGGAAGCTCACCGGCCAGTCGGTGCAGTCGTGCATCAGCAGCAGCACGCGTTCCTCGCGGCGCACGCCGGCGCCGAGCAGTGCCGCGGCCATGCGCCGCACCTGCTGCGCCAGCTCCCCGTAGGTGAGCCGGCCATCGTCATCGATATAAGCGGTCCTGTCCGGGCGCCCGGCATTGCACGCCAGCAGGTGCGCGGCAAAGTTGAAGGACGCGCCCGGCGGCTGCACCGGGACGTCTGCGGTGGTGGCGGTCATGCTTGTCTCCCCGTTACTGGTGTACGGTGTGCTGCGCGCCGCCATGCGAGGGCGGCGCGGTGAAGGAGCGGTGAAGGAGCGGTGAAGGAGCGGTGAAGGAGCGGTGAAGGAGCGGTGAAGGCGTGTGAACCGGTGGTCAGGCCAGCGTGCCGAGTACCCCGGTGCTGGCCTGAAGCGCGCTGCGGCGATGGTAGAAATGCAGCGCGCGCAGGCCGCCCAGCTCCTCGCCGCCGCCGGCGCGGCCGGGGCCGCCATGCAGCGATTGCGGCATCACGTTGCCGTGGCCGGTGTGCAGCTGTGCGACGTCGGGCGAGATCACATGCACGCGGCCGTGACTGCCGGCCAGTTCGACCGCCGCGGCGCCGAGCGCCGCGGCATCGCTGCCATAGAGCGAGGCCACCAGCGAACCCTGGCCGCGGCGCACCAGCGCGAGTGCATGCGTGGTATCGCGATAGGGCAGCAGCGTGGCGACCGGGCCGAACACCTCGGTGTCGTGCACCGCCGCGGCCGCATCGGCATCGCTGGCGCCGAGCAGCGTCGGCCCGATGCAGCAGGCCACGGCCGGATCGGCGTCGACCAGCGGCTGCCGCGTGCCGTCGTGCAGCACCTGCGCATGCTGGCGCAATGCCGCAAGCCCTTCGGTGACCGCATCGAACTGTGCGCGGCTGACCAGCGCGCCCATGCGCACCGCGTCGTTGCGCGGATTGCCGACGGTGACTTTCGACAGCCGCGCGCCGATCGCTTCGGCGGCCTGCCCGTAGAGCGCCTCGGGCACGAACACGCGGCGGATCGCCGTGCATTTCTGCCCGGACTTGACCGTCATCTCGCGCACCACCTCCTTCACCAGCAGGTCGAACGCGGCGGTGTCCGGCCCCGCCTGCGGCAGCAGCACCGCGCTGTTGATGCTGTCCGCCTCGATATTCACGCGCACCGAACGTTCCGCGATGGCCGGATGCGAGCGGATCACCGCCGCGGTATCGGCCGAGCCGGTGAACGACACCACGTCGAACGGCTGCAACTGGTCGAGCAATCCTGCCGAGCTGCCGCAGATGACCGACAGCGCGCCCGTCGGCAGCACGCCGGCCTCGACCACGTCGCGCACCATGCGCTGGGTCAGCCACGCCGTGGCGGTGGCGGGTTTGACGATCACCGGCACGCCCGCCAGCAGCGCGGGTGCAGCCTTCTCCCACAGGCCCCAGCCTGGAAAGTTGAAGGCATTGATAAACAGCGCCACGCCGCGCGTGGGCACCAGCACGTGCTGCGACTGGAACAGCGGATCTTTGCCAAGGCGCGCGGCCTCGCCATCGAGCAGGTAATGCCGGTCGCCGAGCGTGTCGCCCAGCTTTGCATACGTGCCCAACGTGAAGATTCCGCCATCGATATCGACTGCGGAATCATTCTTCACCGTGCCGCTGTTGGCGGTCGCGATCTCGTAATAGGCGTCGCGGTTGGCCTGCAGCACCTTGACGACATCGGCCAGCAGCGCGGCACGCTGGCGGTAGGTCAGTGCGCGCAACGCGGCACCGCCCTGTTCGCGGGCAAAGGCAAAACCGGCCGGCAAGTCCAGCCCGGTGGCGTCCACACGCACCAGTTCATCGCCGAGCACCGGATCGAACAGCGCCGTGCCGGCACCGCTGCCGGCCTGCCACTTGCTGCCGAGATAGTTGGAAAGCAATTCAGTCATTGGAGATCTCTCAGCGCGTGAAGTCGATGCGGCCTTCCGGCAGCAGGTAGAGCACCAGCGCACGGCCGTTGCTGACGGTGGGGCGGTGCGCGCTGCCCGCCGGGCATACCAGCCAGCCTGCCGGGCGGCCGTCGAATTGCGCGTCGCCATCCAGCGGCATGATCAGGTCGATCTCGCCGTTGGGATGCGTATGGTGTGGACCGGCAATGTCCTGCATGTCGACCACGTCGACGGAGAAGCCGTGCAGGTCGTCGGCGGGCTTGAAGATGCGGCCATAGCGGATGCCGCCGCCCTCACGGTCGCACAGCCATCCTTCGGCCACGCCGGCCTCGCAGCTCGCCTTCAGTTGTTGGTAGGTGGCGCTGCCGGTGCCGTGCTCGGCATTGAGCCAGGCGTCCAGTGCGGCATCGAGCGGCCGGCCGGCAAGCTGCGCAGTAAGTTGCGCAATCTGCTCGCGGAACTGCTTGGGGGACAGGGTGGAAGACATCCAGGGGGCTCCGTCTGATTCAGCCATTGCTATCGAAGGCTTCATGCATTATTGTGCATGTATGAAAAGTAGAACCTCCGAGAAATCATGTCAAGCACTATATTGCATGAATCTGGGTTAACCCGGGATGCGCGCCTGCAAGATGATTCAGGCGTGGCCGTTGCCAACGGCGCGGAGAAGAACCCCTTCCTGGTCGCGTTGGGCGAGCGCGTGCGCGACCTGCGCGCGCGCCGCGGCCTGACGCGCAAGGCCGCGGCGCAGGCCGCCGGGGTGTCGGAGCGGCACCTGGCCAACCTGGAATATGGCAGCGGCAACGCGTCGATCCTGGTGCTGCAGCACATTGCCGACGCGCTGCAGTGTTCGCTGGCCGGGCTGCTGGGCGACGTGACCACGTCTTCGCCGGAATGGATCCTGCTGCGCGAACTGCTGGAGCACCGCGACGAAGCCACGTTGCGGCGCGTGCGCATCGCCGTGGGCGAGATGCTCGGCACCGGCGGCGAGAATGCCGTGCAGGCGGCGCGCAGCCCGCGCGTGGCGCTGATCGGCCTGCGCGGCGCCGGCAAGACCACGCTCGGCGGCATGCTGGCCGAGGACCTGGATTTCCCGTTCGTCGAGCTGAGCCGCGAAATCGAGAAGTTCGCCGGCTGCAGCATTGCCGAGATCCAGGGGCTGTACGGCATGAACGCCTACCGCCGCTACGAACGCCGGGCGGTGGAAGAGGCCATCCAGATCTATCCGGAAGCCGTCATCGCCACGCCTGGCGGCCTGGTTTCCGACCCGGCCACCTTCAACCTGCTGCTGGCCCACTGCACCACGGTCTGGCTGCAGGCCGATGCCGAAGACCATATGGAGCGGGTGCGGGCACAGGGCGACTTCCGTCCGATGGCGGCCAGCAAGGAGGCGATGGAAGACCTGCGCCATATCCTGGCCGGCCGCGCCGCGTTCTATTCCAAGGCGGAGTTCTCGCTGAATACCAGTGCGCAGCCGCTGGAGCCAACCTTCGCGGCGCTGCGCGAGCTGGTGCGCACGGCGTTGCAGATGCCAGGCTGAGCCGGGCTGGTCCGGGTCTCCTGTCAGCGGCGGCACTTCGGTGCCGCCGTTTTTGTTGGCCGGGCGGCGCGAAAGCCGCTATATGAACTGAAAAGGCGGCGCGTTCGCCATATCCTCAAAAATCTGCACAATAGTGCTTGCAAGAATTTCTGTTGATGAACTATAGTGCGTTTCAACAGATTCCCGCTCATGCACTATGGTGCAGTTCAATCGAGGAGAGACCGCCGTGACCACCGCCCCCCGCGTCGAATACCAGACCACCCCCGCGCAGTACAAGCACCTGAAGCTGAAGTTCGAAGGCCCTGTCGCCACGCTGGCGGTGGATATCGACGAGAACGCCGGCCTGCGTCCCGGCTACAAGCTCAAGCTGAACAGCTACGACCTTGGCGTCGATATCGAGCTGAACGATGCACTCAACCGCATCCGCTTCGAACACCCCGAAGTGCGCACCGTGGTGGTTACCAGCGGCAAGGACAAGGTGTTCTGCTCGGGCGCCAACATCTTCATGCTGGGCGTCAGCAGCCACGCCTGGAAGGTCAACTTCTGCAAGTTCACCAACGAGACCCGCAACGGCATCGAGGATTCCTCGCAGCACAGCGGCCTGAAGTTCCTGGCCGCGGTCAACGGCGCCTGCGCCGGCGGCGGCTATGAACTGGCGCTGGCCTGCGACGAAATCCTGCTGGTGGACGACCGCTCGTCGGCGGTGAGCCTGCCGGAAGTGCCGCTGCTGGGCGTGCTGCCGGGCACCGGCGGCCTGACCCGCGTGACCGACAAGCGCCATGTGCGCCATGACCTTGCCGACATCTTCTGCACCACCACTGAAGGCGTGCGCGGCCAGCGTGCCAAGGACTGGCGGCTGGTCGACGATATCGCCAAGCCGGCGGTGTTCGCGCAGAAGGTGCAGGAGCGCGCGCTGGCGCTGGCCGCGCAGAGCGACCGCCCGGCCGATGCGCAGGGCGTCGCGCTCGCGCCGATCGGGCGCACCATCGAAGCCGATGCGCTGCGCTATACGCACGTGACCGTGGAAATCGACCGTGCCGGCCGCACCGCTACCTTCACGGTGAAGGCGCCGACGGGCACGCAGCCGCAGAACCTTGATGAAATCGTGCAGGCCGGCGCCAACTGGTACCCGCTGCAACTGGCGCGCGAACTGGAAGACGCGATCCTGTCGATGCGCACCAATGAGCTGGATATCGGCACCTGGCTGATCAAGACCAGCGGCGACGCCGCCGCGGTGCTGGCCACCGACGCCACGCTGCTCGCGCACAAGGACCACTGGTTCGTGCGCGAAACCATCGGCCTGCTGCGCCGCACGCTGAGCCGCCTGGACGTGTCGTCGCGCAGCCTGTTCGCGCTGATCGAGCCGGACTCCTGCTTTGCCGGCACCTTCCTGGAACTGGCGCTGGCCTGCGACCGCAGCTACCACCTGGCGCTGCCCGACGACGAGGCGCGCGCGCCAAGGATCACCGTGGCGGAAGTCAACTTCGGCCTGTACCCGATGGCGACCGGCCAGAGCCGCCTCGGCCGCCGCTTCTACGACGAACAGCCCGCGCTCGATGCCGTGCGCGCCAGAGCCGGCCAGCCGCTCGACGCGGATGCCGCCTACGCGCTGGGCCTGGTCACCGCCAATCCCGACGATATCGACTGGACCGACGAAGTCCGCATCGCGCTGGAAGAGCGCGTGGCGATGTCGCCCGATGCGCTCACCGGCATGGAAGCCAACCTGCGCTTCAACGGCCAGGAAAACATGTTCACCCGCATCTTCGGCCGCCTGACCGCGTGGCAGAACTGGATCTTCCAGCGTCCCAACGCGGTCGGCGACAAGGGTGCGCTCAAGGTCTACGGCAAGGGCGACAAGGCCGCCTTCGACTGGAACCGCGTCTGATCCGCACCGCAACGCAACGAACGACAACCGAATCGTCCCGAAGGAGACACCATGTCCGGCATCAACTACAGCGACAAGATCCCCAACAACGTCAACCTGAGCGAAGACCGCACCCTGCAGCGCGCGCTCGAGCAATGGCAGCCCAACTACCTGAGCTGGTGGAACGACATGGGCCCGGAAGGCTCGCATACCCATGACATCTACCTGCGCACCGCGATCAGCGTCGACCCGCAGGGCTGGGCCCACTTCGGCCACGTCAAGATGCCGGACTACCGCTGGGGCATCTTCCTGAACCCCGCCGAGGCCAACCGCAAGATCCACTTCGGCGACCACAAGGGCGAGGACGCGTGGCAGGACATTCCCGGGGAATATCGCGCCAACCTGCGTCGCATCATCGTGACGCAGGGCGATACCGAGCCGGCATCGGTGGAGCAGCAGCGCCACCTGGGCCTGACCGCGCCCAGCATGTACGACCTGCGCAACCTGTTCCAGGTGAACGTGGAAGAGGGCCGCCACCTGTGGGCCATGGTGTACCTGCTGCACAAGTACTTCGGCCGCGACGGCCGCGAAGAAGGCGAAGCGCTGCTGGAGCGCCGCAGCGGGCAGCAGGACAACCCGCGCATCCTGCAGGCGTTCAACGAGCAGACCCCTGACTGGCTGTCGTTCTTCATGTTCACCTACTTCACCGATCGCGACGGCAAGTTCCAGCTGTGCGCGCTGGCCGAGAGCGCCTTCGACCCGCTGGCACGGACCACCAAATTCATGCTGACCGAGGAAGCGCACCACATGTTCGTCGGCGAGAGCGGCGTGTCGCGTGTGATCCAGCGCACCTGCCAGGTGATGAACGAGCTGAAGACAGACGACCCGGCGAAGCTGCGTGCCGCCGGCGTGATCGACCTGCCGACCATCCAGCGCTACCTGAACTTCCACTACAGCGTCACCATCGACCTGTTCGGCGCGGATGAGTCGAGCAACGCCGCCACCTTCTACAGCACCGGCCTGAAGGGCCGCTACGAAGAAGGCAAGCGCATGGACGACCACGTGCTCAAGGGCCAGACCTACCGCATCCTGCAGGCGCAGAACGGCCAGCTGACCGAGAAGGAAGTGCCGATGCTCAACGCGCTCAACGAAGTGCTGCGCGATGACTACATCAAGGACAGCATGGCCGGCGTCGAGCGCTGGAACAAGGTGATCGAGAAGGCCGGGATCCCGTTCCGCCTGAAGGTGCCGCACAAGGCCTTCCACCGCAATATCGGCGCGCTCGCCGGCGTGAAGGTATCGCCCGACGGCCGCGTGGTTTCCGACGCCGAATGGCGCGATTTCCGCGACCAGTGGCTGCCCACCGAAGGCGACCGCGCCTTTGTCGCCAGCCTGATGGGCCGCGTGGTCGAGCCGGGCAAGTTCGCCAACTGGATCGCGCCGCCGGTCATGGGCATCAACCGCCAGCCGGTGGATTTCGAGTACGTGCGCTTCAACTGAGCCAAGGTCTTAACCATCCCTCCCTGTTTGCTCCCCTCTCCCGCATGCGGGAGAGGGGCCGGGGGAGAGGGCCGGCGCATCAACGAAGCGCCATGGCATCAACGACCCTCACCCCGGACGCCCCTCATCCTGTGGAGACCGCCATGGACATGGCCGAAATTCAAGTCATCAAGCAGCACCTGATCGATCCCGAGATCTGCATCCGCTGCAACACCTGCGAAGCCACCTGCCCGGTGGGCGCGATCACGCATGACTCGCGCAACTACGTGGTCGATGCCGACAAGTGCAACCTGTGCATGGCCTGCATTTCCCCGTGTCCGACGGGATCGATCGACAACTGGCGCGCCATGCCGAAACTGCGCGCATACAGCATCGAAGAACAGCTCACCTGGGACGCGCTGCCGGAAGAGCTGTCGCCCGAGCAACTGGCCGACCTGGCGCCAGGCGCCGACCTGCAGACCGCCGCGCCGGAACCTCCAGCCGCGTCGCTGCTGTCCGGTACCGTCGAGGAAGCATTCAGCAGCGCCCGCTATGGCGCCACCGTGCCGCCGTGGTCCGCCGCGCATGCCTACACGAACCTCTATGGCGCCAAGTCCGCGCAGAAGACCATCACCGCCACGGTGACCGGCAACGTGCGCGTGACTGAGGTCGGCCGCGAATACGACACGCACCACATCGTGCTGGATTTCGGCACGACGCCCTTCCCGGTGCTCGAAGGCCAGTCCATCGGCATCGTGCCGCCGGGCACCGACGCCAGCGGCCGCCCGCACCACGCGCGCCAGTATTCCATCGCCAGCGCACGCAACGGCGAGCGGCCGGGCTACAACAACCTGTCGCTGACGATCAAGCGCGTGCTGCAGGACCACGACGGCAACCCCGTGCGCGGCGTTGGCTCGAACTACATGTGCGACCTGAAGGTGGGCGACAAGGTGGAGGTGATCGGCCCGTTCGGCGCCAGCTTCCTGATGCCCAACCATCCGCGCTCGAACATCGTGATGATCTGCACGGGCACCGGCAGCGCGCCGATGCGGGCGATGACGGAATGGCGCCGCCGCCTGCGCAAGGCCGGCAAGTTCGATGGCGGCAAGCTGATGCTGTTCTTCGGCGCGCGCACGCAGGAGGAACTGCCGTACTTCGGCCCGCTGCAAAAGCTGCCCAAGGACTTCATCGACATCAACCTGGCGTTCTCGCGCACGCCCGGCCAGCCCAAGCGCTATGTGCAGGACCTGATGCGCGAACGCGCAGCGGACCTGGCGGCGCTGCTGGCTTCACCGGATACGTACTTCTATGTCTGCGGGCTCAAGAGCATGGAAGAGGGCGTGGTGCTGGCGCTGCGCGAGGTGGCACAGCAGGCTGGGCTGCATTGGGAGACGCTGGCAGAAGGGTTGAAGCGAAACGGGCGGCTGCATCTGGAGACGTATTGAGGGGTGATGGGCGCAGCTGGTACCACCGCCTCTCGCGAAGGCACCCCTCTCCCGCCCGCGGGAGAGGGGTGCAAACAGGCGCGAGGCGAAACGGCTCAGCCATGCGTAAACCGCCTGCGCAACACCTTCCCCGCATCCATCAATTTCCCCTCCGCCACCTCCACCGTGCGCTGCAGGTAATCCTCGCTCGCCGCCAGCAGCGAACCATACATCCCGCTGCACATCTCCCGCGCCGTGCGCCCCGGCCAGTCCTGCGGCAGCAGTGCCTCGGGCAAATTGGGATCGCGCAGCAGCACGCGCCGGTATTCATGCACCAGCAGCGTCCGCACAAAATAGGCATCGACCGGTGGCAGATGCGCCGCTTCGTCCGCCAGCGGTGAAAAGCGCCGCAGCAGCGCCTGCCACGCCTGCGCCACATCGCCCAGCTTGAACGTCTGGTGCATCAGCGCCTGTAGCGGCCGGATCGAGAACGCCTCCAGGCTGCGTGCTTCCATCACCGCCACATATTCCTGCGCATGCGCCGCGTGGAGGATCTCGCGCAGCGAGGCCAGGTCGGCATTCGGGTGCGCCATCACGCCGGGCGCGATCGCGCCGAACCCTTCCCACAGCAGTTCCCGCTTCAGCTTCTGCCGGACCGTGGCGCGTACGTCACCGCGCACCATCACCAGGGTCCAGCGGCCGTCCCAGTCGGGCGCCTCGCCCGCGTAAATGCGCTTGCCGGCGTGCAGCACGCGTTGCAGTCCGGCTTCCGACAGTCCGTAGTAGCTGCGCCGTCCGATCCTGGTGGCGCTCAGCCAGTCGTCCGCGGTCAGCCGGAACGTGGCCGTGCGCACCAGCCGGTCGTTGATGCCGAACGGTGCCGCGAGGTGGATCAGGCTCCCCAGCCAGATCGACTGCGGGCGCGGCGCCACCACGTCGCCGAACAATGTCGACAGCATGGCATTGGCGCCCAGCTTCAGGCCGCGCGCCAGCCGGGCAATGCGCGGAGAGGGTTGTTCCGAGTCAGCAGAAGTCGCCATTTGCGGGCCTGAAAGTGATACACATTCATCCGTTGCTTGAATCAAATTGTATCACTACCATGCATTGCAACTGACGCGATTGACCCAGATCAAGCGCAAATCAAGACCTCAAAGAAGCGGAGCATGCATGTACGCACAGCTGGTGGAGACAGGAGCAACAAGGCTCCGCGCGATGGAAGAGATGGACCCGCAGGAGCACGCGTTCCAGTCCCGCGTGGACGAAGGGATCAAGATCGAGGCCAAGGACTGGATGCCCGAGGCTTACCGCAAGACCCTGGTCCGCCAGATCTCGCAGCATGCGCATTCGGAAATCGTTGGCCAGCTGCCGGAAGGCAACTGGGTGACCCGCGCGCCCACGCTGGAGCGCAAGGCCGTGCTGCTGGCCAAGATCCAGGACGAAGCCGGCCACGGCCTCTACCTGTACAGCGCGGCGGAAACGCTGGGCGTGTCGCGCGACCAGATGCTGGGCGACCTGCATTCGGGCAAGGCCAAGTATTCCAGCATCTTCAACTACCCCACGCTGTCCTGGGCTGACATCGGCATGATCGGCTGGCTGGTCGATGGCTCGGCCATCATCAACCAGGTGCCGCTGTGCCGCTGCTCGTACGGCCCGTATGCGCGCGCCATGGTGCGCGTGTGCAAGGAAGAGTCGTTCCACCAGCGCCAGGGCTACGACATCCTGCTGAAGCTGTGCAACGGCACGCCCGAGCAGAAGCAGATGGCGCAGGACGCGCTCAACCGCTGGTGGTGGCCCGCGCTGATGATGTTCGGCCCGTCCGACGGCGATTCGCCGAACAGCGCGCAGTCGATGCAGTGGCGCATCAAGCTGTTCTCCAACGACGAGCTGCGCCAGAAGATGGTCGACCAGACCGTGCCGCAGGCCGAGTACCTGGGCCTGACCATTCCCGATCCCGAACTCAAGTGGAACGAGGAACGCGGCCACTATGACTTCGGCGAGATCGACTGGGCCGAGTTCTACAACGTGATCCAGGGCAACGGCCCGTGCAACCGCGACCGGCTGCGCACCCGCGTGAAGGCCTGGGACGACGGCGCATGGTTCCGCGACGCGCTGGTGGTGCACGCCGATATGCAAGACCGGCAGGCTCGGCAAGCCGCCGCCTGACCCATGCGGCGCAGCGCGCCGCTCCCCACATCGAATCGTTTTACACAGGAGGTTGCCATGAAAGAGTGGCCGCTTTGGGAGATCTTTATCCGCAGCCAGCACGGCCTGGCCCACAAGCACGTGGGCAGCCTGCACGCGCCGGACGGCGAAATGGCGATCAACAACGCCCGCGACGTCTACACGCGCCGCAATGAAGGCGTCAGCGTCTGGGTGGTGAAGGCCAGCGACGTGATGGCCAGCAGCCCCGGCGACAAGGGCCCGCTGTTCGAGCCCGCCAACAGCAAGGTCTACCGCCACCCGACGTTCTTCCCGATGCCGGAAGCGGTCAAGCACATCTGAGACGGCCAGGACCATGGACAACCACAAGCTCGCTCATCTTCACGAGTATCTGCTGCGCCTCGGCGATTCCACGCTGGTGCTCGGCCAGCGCCTGTCGGAATGGTGCGGCCGCGGCCCGGCGCTGGAAGAGGACATCGCGCTCACCAACGTCGCGCTCGACCTGATCGGCCAGACCCGCCTGTGGCTCGGCTATGCTGCCGAAGTGGAAGGCGCCGGGCGCACCGCCGACCAGCTGGCATTCCTGCGCGATGCGCACCAGTTCCGCA
This sequence comes from Cupriavidus phytohabitans, assembly GCF_017815025.1. Classification (NCBI taxonomy): domain Bacteria; kingdom Pseudomonadati; phylum Pseudomonadota; class Betaproteobacteria; order Burkholderiales; family Burkholderiaceae; genus Cupriavidus; species Cupriavidus phytohabitans. The sequence continues at coordinate 19,907 of NZ_JAGIQB010000006.1, read as the reverse complement.
ACCTGCTGCTGGTGGAACAGCCCAACGGCAGCTATGCCGATACGCTGGCGCGCCAGTTCCTGTTCGATACGTGGCACTACTTCCAGCTCGAAGCGCTGCAGCGCTCCACCGATGCGCGCATTGCTGAAATCGCCGCCAAGTCGCTCAAGGAAGTGACCTACCACGTGCGCCGCAGCGCCGACCTCGTGGTGCGGCTGGGCGATGGCACCGAGGAAAGCCGCCGCCGCATGCAGGATGCGTTCGACGACCTGTGGATGTTCACCGGCGAACTGTTTGAAGCCGATGCGGCCGAAGCCGAGCTGGCGCGCGACGGCGTGGTTCCCGATCCCGCCACGCTGGCCGAACCCTGGCAGCGCCATGTCGGCGAAGTGCTGGAAGAAGCCACGCTGCGCGTGCCCGGCGCACAATGGGCGCAGAGCGGCGGCCGCCACGGCCGTCATACCGAACACCTTGGCTACCTGCTGGCCGAGATGCAGTTCCTGCAGCGCGCCTATCCCGGCGCGCAGTGGTGAGCATCATGACCGCGCAAGCGCTGGACCGTGCCGCCGTGGAACAGGTCTGGACCTGGCTCGACACGGTGCCCGACCCCGAAATCCCCGTGATTTCCGTGGTGGACCTCGGCATCGTGCGCGACGTGGCGTGGGAAGGCGACGCCTGCGTCGTCACCATCACGCCGACCTATTCCGGCTGCCCGGCCATGACCGTGATCCGCGAGGGTATTGAAAGCGCGCTCGCCGCGCAGGGCGTGGACAAGGTCCGCGTGCAGACCCGGCTGGCGCCGGCCTGGACCACCGACTGGATGACCCCGCGCGGCAAGGCCAGCCTCGCCGGCTACGGCATCGCGCCGCCGGCGCAGCAGGTGATCGATATCAGCGGGATCAGCCGCAAGGCAGGCAGGGGATCGGCGGCGCTGGTGGTGGCCTGCCCGCACTGCGGCTCGCGCCATACGCGGCTGGTCAGCCAGTTCGGCTCGACCGCGTGCAAGGCGCTGTACCGCTGCGGCGACTGCAAAGAGCCGTTCGACTACTTCAAGGCTCACTGAGAAGGAAAGGTGGGGAGATGAGCAAATTCCATGAACTGACGGTGGCCTCGGTCACGCGCGAGACCCGCGACGCGGTCGCCGTGACCTTCGCCGTGCCGGACGAGCTGGCCGATGCCTACCGCTACGTGCAGGGCCAGCACCTGACGCTGCGCACCGGCATCGATGGCGAGGATGTGCGCCGCTCGTACTCGATCTGCTCGGCGGTGCAGGACGCGCAGCTGCGCGTGGCGATCAAGCGCGTCGACGGCGGGTTGTTCTCCAACTGGGCCAACGAGCAACTGCAGCCGGGCATGAAGCTGGAAGTGATGCCGCCATCCGGCCATTTCCACGTGCCGCTGTCCGCCACGCACGCGAAGCACTACGTTGCCTTCGCCGCCGGCAGCGGCATCACGCCGATGCTGTCGATCATCAAGACCACCTTGCAGGCGGAGCCGGAGAGCCGCTTCACGCTGTTCTACGGCAACCGCGCGTCGTCGTCGGTGCTGTTCAAGGAAGAGCTGGAAGACCTGAAGGATACCTACCTGCAGCGCTTCAACCTGGTGTTCGTGCTCAGCCGCGAGCAGCTCGAAATCGACCTGTTCAACGGCCGCATCGACGGCGACAAGGTCAACGCGCTGCTGGAGCACTGGGTCAGTCCGCAGGACATCGACGTCGCCTTTATCTGCGGCCCGCACTCGATGATGGAGGAGGTCACGCAGGCGCTGATCGACAACGGCGTCGACAAGACCCGCATCAAGCGCGAGCTGTTTGCCACCAGCATTCCGTCGGCGCGGCCCGCCGCGCATGCGCACAAGCAGGTCGGCCAGCAGCAGTGCGAAGTGACCGTGATCCAGGACGGCCGCACCCGTTCCTTCACGCTGGAGAAGAACAAGGAAACGGTGCTCGACGCCGCGCTGGCGCAGGGCATCGAGCTGCCGTACTCATGCAAGGGCGGGGTCTGCTCGACCTGCCGCTGCAAGCGCATCGAAGGCGAGGTCGACATGGACGTCAACTTCGCGCTGGAAGACTACGAGGTCGCGCGCGGCTTCATCCTGAGCTGCCAGAGCTACGCTGTCAGCAACAAGCTGGTGATCGATTTCGACCAGGAAACCTGAGGCGTTCTCCTGCCATCCCAAATACCCACATTCAATTTCGCCCCCCGGAGCAAGCCGTGTCCCATCCGTTTTTCGAACGCCACCAGGCGCTGCTGGAACAAGCCACCCAAGCCATCGCCACGCGCGGCTACTGGAGCCCGTTCGTTGAAATGCCGAGCCCCAAGGCCTATGGCGAAACCGCCAACGCCGACGGCAAGGCTGCCTTCGAGGCGCGCCTGAACCAGCCGTTCGCGCTATCGCAGCCGGGCACCGTCGGCCAGGCCGGCAAGGAAGTCTCGCCGTACGGCCCGGAACTGGGCGTCACCTATCCCAGGCCTGACCTCGACCAGCTCTTTGCCGGCGTTGCCAGGGGCATGCCTGCCTGGCGCAAGGCCGGCCCGGAAGCATGGGTCGGCGTGTCGCTGGAAATCCTGCAGCGCCTGAACCGCCGCAGCTTCGAGATTGCCTACGCCGTCATGCACACCACCGGCCAGGCCTTCATGATGGCCTTCCAGGCCGGCGGCCCCCACGCGCAGGACCGCGGCCTGGAAGCCGTGGCCTACGCCTGGGACGAACTGCGCCGCATCCCGAAGCAGGCCACGTGGGAAAAGCCGCAAGGCAAGAACGAACCGCTGCGCATGGAAAAGCGCTACACCGTGGTGCCGCGCGGCGTGGGCCTGGTGATTGGCTGCTGCACCTTCCCGACGTGGAACGGCTATCCGGGCCTGTTCGCCAGCCTGGCGACCGGCAATGCGGTGGTGGTCAAGCCGCATCCGGGCGCGATCCTGCCGCTGGCGATCACCGTCGAGGTGGCGCGTGAAGTGCTGGAAGAAGCCGGCTTCGACCCGAATATCGTCACGCTGGTGGCCAACGACCCGAGCGAGCGCATGGCATCGAAGCTGGCGCTGCGCCCCGAAGTGCGCCTGATCGACTTCACCGGCAGCACCGCCAACGGCGACTGGCTGGAGCGCAACGCGCACCAGGCGCAGGTGTACACCGAGAAGGCCGGCGTCAACCAGATCGTCATTGACTCCACCAGCGACTTCAAGGGCATGGTGCGCAATATCGCCTTCTCGCTGTCGCTGTACTCGGGCCAGATGTGCACGGCGCCGCAGAACATCTACGTGCCGAAGGACGGCATCGATACGCCGGAAGGGCGCGTCAGCTTCGACCAGGTTGCTGCGGCGATCGGCGAAGCCGTCAACAAGCTGACGGCTGATCCGGCCAAGGCGGTGGAACTGATCGGTGCGATCCAGAACGACGGCGTGGTGGAACGGATCGAATCGTCGCGTGCGCTGGGCGAGATCGTTGCCGACAGCCGCGTGCTGGCGCATCCCGAATTCCCGGACGCGCGCATCCGCACGCCGCTGGTGCTGAAGGTCGATGCCACGGACGAAGCGAAGATCATGCAGGAACTGTTTGGCCCGATCTCCTTCATCGTGGCGACCGACAGCACCGCGCACAGCATCGAACTGGCGCACCGCGGCGCGAAGACGCACGGCGCGCTGACGCTGTCGGCCTACACCACCGATGCCGGCGTGACCGAAGGCATCCGCGACGCCGCGGAAGACGCGGGCGTGGCGCTGTCGCTCAACCTGACCGGCGGCGTGTTCGTCAACCAGTCCGCCGCGTTCAGCGATTTCCACGCCACGGGTGCCAACCCCGCGGCCAATGCATCGCTGTCCGATGCGGCCTTCGTCGCCAACCGCTTCCGCGTGATCCAGAGCCGCTCGCATATCTGATCTGATCGCAAGGCCTGCAGTACCCCGGCGCCGGCCCCCCCTCGCACGCGGCGCCATCATAACGAGATGGAGTAGACAATGGTGCAACGCAACCCCAACCCTAACGAGCTGGAGCCGATCGAGCGCGCCAGCCGCGACGAACTGCAGGCGCTGCAGCTGCAACGGCTCAAATGGAGCGTGCGCCATGCCTACGACAACGTGCCGCATTACCGCAAGGCGTTCCAGGCGGCTGGGGTGCATCCGGACGACCTGAAGTCGCTGTCGGACCTGTCGAAGTTCCCGTTCCTGACCAAGCAGGACCTGCGCGACAACTATCCGTTCGGCATGTTCGCGGTGCCGCGCGAGCAGGTGGCGCGCGTGCATGCGTCGAGCGGCACCACGGGCAAGCCGACCGTGGTCGGCTATACCGCGAAGGATATCGATACCTGGGCAAGCGTGGTGGCGCGCTCGATCCGCGCCGCGGGCGGGCGCGCCGGCGACCTGGTCCATGTCAGCTATGGCTACGGGCTGTTCACCGGCGGGCTGGGCGCGCACTACGGCGCCGAGAAGGCGGGCTGCACGGTGATCCCGATGTCGGGCGGACAGACCGAGAAACAGGTACAGCTGATCCGCGAGTTCCAGCCCAACATCATCATGGTGACGCCGTCGTACATGCTGAACCTGATCGAAGAGATGGAGCGGCAGGGCATGGACCCGTCGGAAAGCTCGCTGAAGGTCGGCATCTTCGGCGCCGAGCCGTGGACCGACGCGATGCGCGCGGAGATCGAGGCGCGCGCGGGCATCGACGCGGTGGATATCTATGGCCTGTCCGAGGTGATGGGGCCGGGCGTGGCGTGCGAATGCATCGAGAGCAAGGATGGCCCGGTGATCTGGGAAGACCATTTCTATGCCGAGATCATCGACCCGGTGACCGGCGAGGTGTTGCCCGATGGCGCGGAGGGCGAACTGGTGTTCACCTCGCTGACCAAGGAAGCGCTGCCCGTGATCCGCTATCGCACGCGTGACCTGACGCGGCTGCTGCCGCCGACTTCGCGTTCGATGCGCCGCATCGGCAAGATCACCGGACGGTCGGATGACATGCTGATCATCCGTGGCGTCAACGTGTTCCCGTCGCAGATCGAGGAACTGATCCTGAAGGCGCCGGCGCTGGCGCCGCAGTACCAGCTGGTGGTGACGCGCGACGGGCATCTCGACAAGCTGGAGGTGCGGGTCGAGGCCCGGCCGGAGCGGTCTTCGTCGCTGTCGGCGGATGACCGGGCGGCGCTGGAGCGGGATCTGAAGGACCAGATCAAGACCTATGTCGGCGTGACCACGCGGGTGCAGGTGGTGGCGGCCGAGGGGATCGAGCGCACCACGGTTGGCAAGGCACGGCGCGTGCTGGACATGCGGCCGAAGGTCACGCACGAACAGCCGGTGGGCGCGATCTGAGGCGTTGCTTTTCACCCACACCCCTGGCAAAGGCTCCCCTCTCCCGCTTGCGGGAGAGGGGAGCAAACCGGCGGCATTCAAGACATAACGAACGAAATCCAACTGATGGCAGCCACCCAGAGCCGCCACGCCACCCCTGCGCCAAAGGAGACAGCCATGGACGCGCGACAACTCGAATCCATCCAGAACCACCCCGACTTTATCCGCCTGATCCACGGACGCACGCGCCTGGGCTGGTCGCTGACGCTGATCATGCTGGCGGTCTACTTCGGCTTCATCCTGCTGCTGGCTTTCTCGCCCGCCACGCTCGGCACGCCGGTTGCCGGAGGCGTCATGACGGTTGGCATCCCCGTCGGCGTGGCGGTGATCGTCGCCGCCGTGCTGCTGACCGCGATCTACGTCCACCGCGCCAACCGCGACCTGGACCCGCTCAACGAACGCGTGCGCAAGGAGTGCCAAGCATGAAGCCGGTACACCGTTTCCTCGGTGCCGCCCTGTGCGGGCTGGCAGCCACCGCCGCCACGGCGGCCCCCGCGATCCAGGGCGAAGCCGCGCAGCGGCCGCTGAACTGGAGCGCCATCGTGATGTTCCTGCTGTTCGTCCTGTTCACGCTCGGCATCACCCGCTGGGCCGCGCGGCGCACCCGTTCGGCGTCGGACTTCTATGCGGCCGGCGGCGGTCTCACCGGCTTCCAGAACGGCCTGGCGATTGCCGGCGACATGGTGTCGGCTGCGTCGTTCCTCGGCATCTCGGCCATGATGTTCGACAAGGGCTACGACGGGCTGATCTACGCGCTCGGCGTGGTGGCCGGATGGCCGATCATCCTGTTCATCGTCGCCGAACGCCTGCGCAATCTCGGCCGCTACACCTTTGCCGACGTGGTCTCGTACCGGCTCGCGCAGAAGCCGGTGCGCATCACCGCCGCGTGCGGCACGCTGACCGTGGTCATCATGTACCTGGTCGCGCAGATGGTCGGCGCGGGCAAGCTGATCGAGCTGCTGTTCGGCACCAGCTACGAATCGGCGGTGGTCATCGTCGGCGCGCTGATGGTGCTGTACGTGATGTTCGGCGGCATGCTCGCCACCACCTGGGTGCAGATCATCAAGGCGTTGCTGCTGCTCGGCGGCGTGACCTTCATGGCGGTGATGGTGCTGGCCTATTTCGGCTTCAGCCCGGAAGCGATGTTCGCCAGCGCGGCCAAGGTGCATGACAAGGGCACCGCGATCCTTTCGCCGGGCGGGCTGGTGTCGAACCCGATCGATGCGATTTCGCTGGGTGTCGGCATGATGTTCGGCACCGCCGGCCTGCCGCACATCCTGATGCGCTTCTTCACCGTGGCGGATGCCAAAGAGGCGCGCAAATCCGTGCTCTACGCCACCGGCTTCATCGGCTATTTCTACGTGCTGATCCTGGTGGTGGGCTTCGGCGCGATCGTGATGGTGGGCGCGGATCCGGCCTATCGCGACGCGGCGGGCAAGCTGATCGGCGGTAGCAACATGGTCGCTGTGCACCTGTCCCACGTGATCGGCGGCGACCTGTTCCTCGGCTTTATCTCGGCGGTGGCATTCGCGACCATCCTGGCGGTGGTGGCGGGGCTGGCGCTGTCGGGCGCGTCGGCGGTGTCGCATGACCTCTACGCCAACGTGTTCCGCCGCGGGCAGGCCAATGAGAAGGACGAGATCCGCGTGTCGAAGATCGCCACGCTGGTGATCGGCGTGCTGGCAATGGTGCTGGGCGTGATGTTCGAGAAGCAGAACATTGCCTTCCTGTCCGGGCTGGTGCTGGCGATCGCCGCGTCGGTCAACTTCCCGGTTCTGTTCCTGTCGATGTTCTGGAAGGGGCTGACCACGCGCGGCGCGGTGGCGGGCAGCCTGGCGGGGCTGGTGTCGGCGGTGGTGCTGCTGGTGCTGGGCCCGACCGTTTGGGTCGGTATCCTCAAGCACCAGCAGGCGATCTTCCCGTATGCCAACCCGGCGCTGTTCTCGATGACGCTGGCGTTTGCCGCCGCCTGGCTGGTGTCGGTGCTGGACCGCTCGGCGCAGGCGAGCGCCGAACGCCAGCGCTACGGCGCGCAGTTCGTGCGCGCCATGACCGGCATCGGCGCGGCCGGTGCCAGCCAGCACTGAGCCAGCACTGCGCCAGCCGCGCGCTCAGTCGGTGTCCTGCTGCGCCTTGTGGCGGGACGCCATCTTCTCCTGCTGCCCCGGCGGCACGTTGTCGTAATGGCTGAACTGGATGGTGTAGCTGCCGTGGCCGCCGGTCATGCTGTTCAGCCGTGACTGGTAGTCGTTCAGCTCCGACAGCGGCACCTGCCCGGCAACGATCACGCTGTTGCCGGCGCCGGTGCGGGTGCCATGCACCTGGCCGCGCTTGGCGGACAGGTCGCCGATGACGTCGCCCATCTCCGTGCCCGGCACCGTGACCTCGATCTCGACGATCGGCTCCAGCACGCTGGGGCGCGCCTTCATCACCGCATCGATAAACGCCTTGCGCCCCGCAGTGGCGAATGCCACTTCCTTGGAATCGACGGGATGGCTCTTGCCGTCGTACACGGTCACGCGTACGTCCTGCATCGCGAAGCCGGCCAGCGGCCCGCATTCCAGCACCTGGCGGATGCCTTTCTCCACCGCCGGAATGAACTGGCCGGGAATTGCGCCGCCCTTGACCGCATCGACGAACTCGAAGCCCTCGCCGCGCGGCAGCGGCTCCACGCGCAGCATCACTTCGCCGAACTGGCCGGCGCCGCCGGTCTGCTTCTTGTGGCGGTGGTGGCCCTCGGCCTTGCCGGCAATGGTCTCGCGATACGCGATCTTCGGCGGCCGCGTGGCGACTTCCAGCTTGTACTGCTCGGTCAGGCGCTCCAGCGCGCAGCGCAGGTGGAACTCGCCCAGCCCGAACACCACGGTCTCGTTGGTGCCGGCGGGATGCTCGACGCGCAGGCACGGGTCTTCGGCGCTGAGCTTGTGCAGCACCTCGGCCAGCCGCTGCTCGTTGCCGCGCCGCGCCGGCTCGATCGCCAGGCCGTAGATCGGCGTGGGAAACTCCAGCGGCGTCAGGTGGATGTCGCCATCCTCGGTGGCGTCGTGCAGCACCGCGTCGAAACCCAGTTCATCGACCTTGGCCACCGCGCAGATATTGCCCGGGCCGGCGCGCGGCACTTCCTGCGTCTCCTTGCCCTGCAGCAACAGCAGGTGCGCCACCTTGAACGGCTGGCGGCCCTCGCCGATATAGAGCTGGCTGTCGCGCGTGACCGTGCCCTGGTGGATGCGGAACACCGCCAGCTTGCCGACATAGGGATCGACCACCACCTTGAACACATGCGCCAGCACGTGCTTGTCCGGTACCGGCTCGGCACGCACCGCCTTGCGCTTTTCAGTGCCTTCGGTGTCCTGGCCGGTGACGCGGTAGAACAGCGGCGGGTTGCCTTCGGTGGGATTGGGCAGCAGCCGCACGAAGACATCGAGCAGTTCCTCGATGCCCGCCCCGGTGGCGGCAGAGGTAAAGCAGATCGGCACCAGGTGTCCCTCGCGCAGCGCGCGCTCGAACGGGGCGTGCAGTTGCTCGGGCGTGATGGCCTCGCCTTGCTCCAGATACAGCTCCATCAGCTCGGGATCGATCTCGATCACCTGGTCGATCAGCGCTTCATGCGCCGACGCCACCGATAAAAAATCCGACTCGCCGGCCGGATTGAAGAAGCAGTCCACCACCTTGCCGCCGTTGCCCGCCGGCAAGTTGATGGGCAGGCACTCCTTGCCGAACGCCTCCTGGATCTCGGTGAGCAGCCCCGGCAGGTCGACCTTCTCGCCGTCGATGCCGTTGATGACGATCATCCGGCACAGTTGCCGCGCCTGCGCCCAGGCCATGGCGCGGCGCGTGGTCATCTCGATCCCGGTCTGCGCGTTGATGACGATGGCCGCGGTCTCGACCGCCGCCAGCGCACTGATCGCAAGGCCGGAGAAATCGGGGTACCCCGGTGTATCGAGCAGGTAGATGCGGGTGTCGCGGAAGTCGACGTGGGTGATGGCGGAACTGAGTGAGCGCTTGTACTTGCGCTCAAGAGGATCATTGTCGCTGACCGTGTTGCCGCGCTCCACGCTGCCCGGGGTATGCAGCGCACCCCCCTTGTGCAGCAGCGCTTCGACCAGCGAGGTCTTGCCGCATCCCGCATGCCCGAGCAGGGCAACGGTGCGGATGGCATCGGGACTGTCGTGCATGGTGGCTCTCTCGTCCGGCAATGGCTGTCAGGGCATTATTGGCTAAATTTGCCGGAAACGACATATGCCAGTGTCGGCATCGTGACAAAGCCTGATATGGGCAAGGGCGTGAAGTGGTGCGGGCGGCGCTTCGCCGGCCGACCGCACTCGCTTAACCGCCTGGCTGCAGCGCAGCAATTCGCGGACTGCTGCGCTGCAGCAGGATCACGCGCGCCCGTCGGCGTGATCGGTCGAGACCGCCAACGCATGCCATGCGGCCAGCTCGCTTTCCACCTTGCGGTTCTTCTCGGCGATGCGGGCCACCGTATCAGAGCCCAGCGGCAGGCGCACCGGCGGGTTGCCGCTGTCGGCAAGGGCGAGCAGCGCAGCGGCCAGCTTGGCGGGATCGCCAGGCTGCTGGTGGTTGGCCGACGCCATGTGGCCGCGCATCGCGCCGACGGTTTCGGCATATTCGGCGATCTCGGTGCCGACGCGGACCAGTGAGCTGGCATCGAGGAAGTCGGTGCGGAAGAAGCCGGGCTCGACCACGGTGGCGCGCACGCCCAGCGGCGCCAGCTCGGCGTCGAGCGCTTCGGTCAATCCTTCCACCGCGAACTTGGTGGCGCCGTAGACGCCCCAGCCCGGATAGGCCGCATAGCCGCCGATCGAAGAGATATTGACGACATGGCCGCTGCGCTGGCGGCGCATCTGCGGCAGCACCGCGCGCGTCACGTTCAGCACCCCGAAGACGTTGGTGGCGAACTGCTGCTCGACTTCGCGCGCCGACGCTTCCTCCACCGCGCCCAGCAGGCCGTAGCCGGCGTTGTTGACCAGCACGTCGATGCGGCCGAAGCGGGCCACGGCGGCCTCGGCGGCGGCGATCGCCTGCGCCTCGCTGGTGACGTCGAGCGCTACGGCGAGCAGGTTGCCGTGCGCGCCCACGGCATCGGTGATCGTTTCGGGGCGGCGCGCGGTGGCGACGACACGGTCGCCGCGGGCCAGCGCGGCACGGGTCAGTTCCATACCGAAGCCCCGCGAGGCGCCGGTAATGAACCAGACCTTGCCGGCGGCAGTGGCGGCGTTGGTGGCGTTGGCGGCGGTGTTGGCAGCGATGGTGGTGTTGGCGGACATGGTGAATCTCCTTTGGCGTGATGCTCGGTTTGACTGCGATGTCTGATGGCGGGGGCCACGGAGACAAATTTAGGCGCGCACGGTCCGCAACACTAGGCGGTGCAATCTAGATTTAAAGACAACCAAAAGTTGTCAATAAACGCGCGTGACCTCGATTGAGCATTTCTCAAGCGCGTGGCAGACTCGCCGGCATGGACAAGCTGCCTCCCCTGAACGCCCTGCGCGCCTTTGAAGCGGCGGCCCGGCACCTGAGCATCACCACCGCCGCGGAAGAGCTGCACGTGACGCCGGGCGCCGTCAGCCGCCAGATCCGCGCGCTGGAAGAAGGGCTGGGCGTGCAGCTGCTGCATCGCGGTCACCGGCAGATCTCCCTGACCCGTACCGGCGAGGATTACTACCGCGCGGTGACCCGGGCCATGGACGACCTGCGCGAAGCCACGCGGCGGCTCAGCAAGCGCGCGAAGCGCAAGCAGCTCAAGGTGCGCGCCTACACCACCTTCGCCATGCGCTGGCTGATCCCGAGGCTGTCGAGCTTTCATGCGGCCAATCCCGGCATCGAGGTGCTGCTGACCGCGTCGCTGGACCCCGTCGATTTCCGCAAGGAAGACATCGACGGCGCGATCCGCCTTGGCGACGGCAAGTGGAGCGGCGTGAATACCTACCGGCTGGTGTCCAACATCCTGGTGCCGGTCTGCAGCCCCGGCGTTGCGGCCGGCAGCCCGAAGGTGAAGAAGCCTGCCGACCTGCAGCACCAGACGCTGCTGCATTCGATTGCGCGTCCGGACGACTGGGCGCACTGGCTGAAGGCGGCGCGCGCCGACACGCAGGTCGATGCGCGCAGCGGCATGACCTTCCAGAGTTCCGCCATGGCGTACGCGGCGGCGGTGGAAGGGCAGGGCTTTGCCATCGCCCAGCGCTTCCTGGTCGCGGCCGACCTGGAGGCAGGGCGACTGGTCGCGCCATTCCGCCAGGCGGTCGACATGGGTGATTTCACCTACTACCTGCTGACACCCGCCGACCGCAAGGAAAGCGCCAGCATGGCGGTGTTCCGCGAGTGGCTGCTTGCGCAGTGCGAGACGCAGGGATAGCGCCGCTCACCATCCGGCGAAGCGGGCAAATGCCTCCACCGGCTCGCGCGTGGAGCGCAGCCGGTTGGCCGGCTCGGCGGGATCGGCATAGCCGAGCGACATGCCGCACACCACGATTTCGCTGTCGGGAATGGCAAGCTGCGCGCGGATGACCCGGTGGTAGCGCGCGAACGCCTGCTGCGCGCAGGTATCCACGCCGTGCCCCAGCGCCGCCATCATCACCGCATGCAGGAACATGCCGAGATCCAGCCACGCCGCCTGTCCCTGCCCGCGTTCGATGGTGAAGAACAGCCCCACCGGCGCGCCGAAGAACGCGTAGTTGCGCGCGTACTGCCGCGCCATGCCGGCGGCGTCGCCGCGCGGGATGCCGAGCAGGCCGTACAGCGCCTTGCCCAGCGTGCGGCGGCGTGCAAGGTAGGGCTCGCGCCACGCGGGCGGGTAGTAGACGTATTCCTCGCAATGGCCGCCGCCGCCGCTGTCGTGCAGCGCCAGCAGGGCATCGCTGAGCCGGTCGCGCACGGCGCCGGCGCAGGCATGGACACGCCATGGCTGCGTGTTCGACGCGCTCGGGCTGCGCGCCGCGTCGGCCAGGATTGCCGCCACCGTCTCGCGCGGCACCGGCGTATCGAGAAAGCCGCGCGCGCTGCGGCGGGCGTGGAGCGCGGCGATGATGTCGGCGCGGTTCATGATGCGGCTGCCGTGAGCGGTGCCTCGACGGCGTCGGCACAATGGACCGCGCCGCGCGCCTGCAAGGCGGCGATCTGTGCCGCGCTGAAGCCAAGCTCCGCGAGCACCGCCTGCGTGTGCTGCCCGCACGCCGGCGCGGGCCGCGCCGGCAGCGCGTTTTCCTGCGCGCTGTTGATCGGAAAGCCGGGCATGCGGACCTCCCCCAGCGTTTCGTGCGGGATGCGCTGCACCATGCGGTTGGCCGCCACCTGCGGGTGCGCCATCAGGTCTTCATAGGTGGCGACGCGTGCGCACAGGATGTCGGCGTCCTGCAGCACCGCCAGCCACGCGTCGGTGGAGCGGGTCACGAACACGCTGGTCAGTGCCTCGACCATTGCCCCGCGGTTGGCCACGCGCAGCGGCGAAGTGGCGAAGCGCGGATCGTCGGCGAGCGCCGGCAGGCCCAGCACGTCGCACAGCCGGCGCCAGCGTTCAGGCATGTAGGCGGCGACCATGATCCATCCGTCCGCGGTGCGGAAGGCCTGGTTGGGCGCCGAGTAGGGGGCGGCGCTGCCCGCGCGTTCCGGCAGCTGCCCGTCGGCGCAATAGCTGGTGAGCGACGATTGCTGCAGCGCCAGCGCGGCGTTGAGCAGGCTGACGTCGAGATGCCCGCCCTGGCCGTCGCGCGCCCGTTGCGCCAGCTTGCCGAGGATGCCGACGCAGGCGACATAGCCGGTCATCACGTCGACCACTGGCGCCTGCACCTTGCACGGCTCGCCGTCGGGCAGGCCGATCAGGCTCATCAGCCCCGAATCGGCCTGGATAATGCCGTCGACGCCGGCACGGCCGGCATACGGGCCGTCCTGGCCATAGGCGGAGATCGAGCAGTAGACCAGCGACGGGTTCAGCGCCGACAGCCCGGCATGGCCCAGCCCGAGGCGCTCCATCACGCCGGGGCGCATGCTTTCCACCACGATGTCGGCTTCCGAGACCAGCCGGCGCGCCACCGCGAGTCCCTCGGGGGATTTCAGGTCCAGTGCCACGCCCAGCTTGTTGCGGTTGAAGCCGTGGAACAGCGCGCTGTCGTCGCCCAGCCAGCCGGGGCCGAGCCCGCGCCCCAGTTCGCCGCCAGGCGGCTCTACCTTGATGACCCTGGCGCCCATGTCGGCCAGCAGCATGGTGCAGGTAGGCCCGGCGCCGATCTGGGTGAAGTCGATGACGGTCAGGCCGTCCAGTGCGTCGCGCAGCATGTCAGCTCTCCGGAAGGATGCGGGATCGTTTGAAGGTGCCCTGCGCGGTGGCGACCAGCACGCCGGCATCGGTGGCCAGTTCGGCCGAGGCAAAGTACAGGCTCTTGCCGGCGCGGCTCACCGTGGCGGTGGCGCGCAGCCGGCCCGCGCTCGCCTTGCTGAGGTAGCTGATGGCCAGCATCACCGTCACCGCGTGGCCGAGGGCGCCGTCGGGGCCGGTCGGCAGGCCGGCGTAGCCGCACGCGGCGTCGAGCAGCGTGGCGATCACGCCGCCCTGCACGCTGCCCTGCCGGTTCAGGTGGCGCGGCTCGATGTCGAGCTCGAAGGCGCAGCGGCCGTCGCCGACGCTGGCCAGGCGGATGCCAAGGTAGTCCAGCAGCGGGTTGTCGGCGGGCGGCGGCATGGCGCGATCGACGAGATCGACGAGATCGACGGGAGCAGCGGGCGCGTTCACAGCGCCACCTTGATATTGTTGTCCTGGATCACGCGCTGCCAGCGCGACATTTCCTTGCCGATATACGCCTTCAGTTCGTCCGGCGTGGAGGCCTGCGGCTCGAAGCCCTGCTTTGCCAGTTGCCCGGCAACGTCGGGCGACTTCAGTGCAGCCACCAGCGCGGCGTTGACCTTGTCGACCACGGCCTTGGGCGTGCGTGCCGGCGCCAGCAGGCTGTACCAGAGTTCCGCGTCGTAGCCGACGATGCCGGCTTCGGCAAAGGTGGGCAGGTCGGGCATCAGCGCGCTGCGCTTCTTGCCGGCGATGCCGAGCGCGCGCAGCTTGCCGGCGCGCACGAACTGGATCGACGAAGCAAAGGTGGCGAACGAGATCTGCACCTGGCCGCCCATCAGGTCGGTGATCGACGGGCCGGTGCCGCGGTAAGGCACGTGCAGCAGCTCGGTCTTGTTCAGTTTGGCGAAGACCTCGCCCGCCAGGTGCTGCGGCGTGCCGGGCCCCGGGCTGCTGTAGCTGAGCTTGCCCGGGTTGGCGCGGGTGTACTGGATGAACTCCTGCAGCGTGCGGAAAGGCTGGTCGGGATTGGCAACCAGCATGATCGGCACCGACGCGATGCGCCCGACCGGCTCGAAGTCGCGCTCGACCTGGAACGGGATCTTCATGCCGAGGAACGGGTTCATCGTGATCTGGCTCGACGCGATCACCAGCGTGTAGCCGTCCGGCGCGGCATGCGCGACGTAGTCGGCGCCCAGGTTGCCGCCGGCGCCGGGCTTGTTCTCGATCACGATGGTCTGGCCCAGCAACTGGCCCATCTTGGGAGCGATGGCGCGTGCCAGGATGTCGTTGCCGCCGCCCGGGGCGAACGGCACGACCAGCGTGATCGGCTTCTGCGTGGGGTAGGGCGCCTGTGCCGCCGCACTCAGCGCCGTGACCGACAGCACGCCGGCCATTGCCGCGCGCATGATTCGGAGGATTCCTGCCATGGTTGTCTCCTGTGTGGTTCTTGTCGGGCCGGTCAGCGGCCCGTGTAGTGGGGTTGCCGCTTTTCGGCGAAGGCCTGGCGGCCTTCAACGCGGTCGGCGGTGTCGCGCAGCACGCCCCAGTAGAGTTCGGTGAGCTGCTGCGCGTCGGCTTCGCTGAGGTGGCTGGTCTGCCGCGACAGCTTCTTGACCGCCTGTACCGCCAGCGGCGCGTTGGCGGCGATGCGCGCGGCCAGCGCCAGCGCGCGGTCGAGCAAGGCATCGGGCGCCATCGTTTCGGTGACCAGGCCGATGCGCGCGGCGTGCGCGGCATCGATCCGTTCGCCGGTCAGCACCATCTGCATCGCATGCGCCGCGGGCACGGCCTTGAGCAGCCGGTGCAGGCCGGACACCGCCGGGATCGAGCCGACCGCGACTTCGGGCAGGCCGAATGTCGCCTGCGTCGACGCAATCCGCAAGTCGCACTGCAGCGCGATCTCCAGCCCCGCGCCGAGGCAGTGTCCGTTGACCGCCGCGACCAGCGGCTTGCCGAGGCCGAGGTCGCTCAGGTCCATCAGCCGGATATAGAGCCCCAGGTCTGCGGCCTGCTCCGGCGCGCGGAACAGCGCCTCGGGGTAGGTGGCGGCGGAGGTGCGCGTGCCCTTCAGGTCCGCCCCGGCGCAGAAGGCGCGCGTGCCGGCGCCGGTCAGCACCGCGACGCGCAGGTCGTCGCGGTCGCGCACCTCGGCCAGGTGCGCGCGCAGTTCGCGCAGCGTGGTCACGTCGAGCGCATTGAGCGCGTCAGGCCGGTCGATGGTCAGCACCGCGACTGCGCCTTCGATGTGGCGTTGGATGGTCATGGCGCCTCCTTACACGCTGGGCGACGACAGGCTGCGCCCGCCGCAGACGTAGAGCGTCTGGCCGGTCACGTACGACGACTGCGGGTCGAGGAAGAAGCTGACCGCATTGGCGATATCGTCGGCGGTGCCGATACGCTGCACCGGCACCGACTTCTGCAGCCGCGCCTGCACCTCCGGCGCAAAGCCGCGGAACAGCGGCGTATCGACGATGCCGGGTGCGACCGCGTTGACGGTGATGCCCTTGCTTGCGAACTCGATCGCCAGCGAGCGCGTCAGGCTGACCACGCCACCCTTGGCCGCCGAGTAGTTGGCCTGTCCGAAGCCACCCAGCCAGGCCCGCGACGAGATATTGACCACGCGCCCGTAGCCGCGCTCGACCATGCCGGGCAGCGCCGCGCGGCAGCACAGGAACTGCGAGCGCAGGTTGGTATCGATGACCAGGTCCCAGTCGTCGTCGGTCATCTTCAGGAAGCGCATGTCGCGCACGGCCCCCGCGTTGTTGACCAGGTAGTCGACGCGGCCGGCGCGTGCCGCGACTTGCGCAAAGGCGTCATTGACCGCGGCGGAATCGGTCAGGTCGGCGGTGGCGCCGAAGGCATTCAGCCCCGCGGCGGCGAGCGTGCCGACGGCCTCGTCCAGCGCACCGCCATCGCGGTCCAGCAGCGCCACGGTCAGTCCTTGCCGCGCCAGTTGGGTGGCGATACCCAGGCCGATGCCGCGCGCGGCGCCCGTGACCACGGCCACATGCGTGGGATCGAATCGTTGCGTACTCATCTCAGACTCCCAGCAGGTGGACGGAAGACGCGGCGTGGTCCACGCCCGCGATGCCGCCGCCGGTGCATTGCGTCAGGCCGACGCGGGCGTTGTCGACCTGGCGCTCGCCGGCGCGCCCTTGCAGGTGCCACAGGATCTCCACCATCTGCGCCACGCCGGTGGCGCCGAGCGGGTGCCCCTTGGCCAGCAGGCCGCCGCTGGGGTTGACCGGCACGCGGCCGCCCAGCCGGGTCGCGCCGGACTTCAGCAGCGACACCGCTTCGCCCGGTTCGGCCAGGCCCAGCGCTTCGTAGTAAAGCAGTTCGGCGATGGTGAAGGCGTCGTGCAGCTCGACCACGTCGACGTCCTGCGGCCCCAGTCCGGCCTGTTCATAGGCCTGGCGCGCGGCACGCGCGGTGATCTCGGCGTCGAGGATGTCGTCGTCGGCCTCTTCGCGCAGGCCGGACACCACCACCGACGACAGCACCCTGACCGGACGCGCCTGCGCCGGACGGCGCGTGCTCAGCACCACCGCGGCGGCGCCATCGACCTGCGACGGGCAGCACTGCAGCAGCGTCAGCGGGTCGGCGATCATGCGCGAGCCGAGCACTTCTTCCACGGTGGTGGCCTTGCGCTGCTGCGCATACGGGTTGAGCGAGCCGTTGTAGCGGTTCTTGACCGCCACTTCCGCCAGGTCGGCGGGCGACGCGTCGCGCTCGTGCAGGAAGCGAGTGCCGCGCATCGCATACACCGCGGGCAGCACCATGCCGGCCTTGGCGTAGAGGTCCGTCTTGTGGTCGTTGCGCTGCAGCGGGATGGTGCCGCCACCCAGCGCGGTAAGCTGCTCGATGCCGAACACCAGCACGGTGTCATATTGCCCGGCGAGCAGCGCGTGCCGCGCCAGGTGCACGCCGGTGGCACCGCTGGCGCAGGCGTTCTCGATGTTGTAGACCGGAATGCCCTTCAGCCCCAGGTCGCGCACGATCAGCTGGCCCAGGATCATGCCGCCCAGCACATTGGCGCAATACACCGCCTGGATGCGGCTGGCCGGCACGTCGGCGTCGGCCAGCGCCTTGAGGATGGCCTGTTGCGCCAGTTCCGGCGCCAGCACGCCGGGGTGGCGGCCGAACGGCGTCATCGCGCCGCCATGGATGTAGATGTCCTGCATGTTGCTTTCCCTTTCCTTCTGCGTTCCATCGATCGGTCAGGCCGTGACGGCCTCGAAGACATAGCCGAACTCGGCATCCGGGCGCGCTTCATAGCGGTCGCCGATCACCGGGCGCGCCTTGCCCTGCAGGCGCCCGAAGATCCGCACCGGGCCGACGAAGTCGACATAGCCGAGCGCGTACGGTGGCTGCCCGGTCTTGGGCGCGGGATGGATCACGGTGAAGCTGTAGACCACGCCGGCGCCGCGGATGGCGACGGGGTCATGCTCGGCGGCGAGCGGCGAATCGTCCGGCACGGCCGGGAAGATCCATTCGCCGGTGGCGCGGTGGCGCGAGGCGATCAGGTGGGGGAGGGGGTCCGCACTCCAGAGCGGATAGGCTTGGTCTGACACGGCAGTCTCCTGTGTTGGTGGGCCTTGGCGTAATGGTTGTCGCTGGCGGCGCGCGCGACAAACGACATTTCCGGCGCCTTCGCTTGAGAAAAAATCAAACGAATGGCCGGAGCAGGGCGTCAGGAGAAGCGTGTTGACGGGAAGCCGGCGTGGGGCTCGGGGTGGCCGGCGCGTGCTGAAGGGTCAGGCCACCAGGCCGACCAGCCGCGACAGCGATTGCTCCGCGCCGCGGCCCGCTTCCACCACGAAGTCGATGAAGCGGCGGACCCGCACCGGCATCTGGTTGCGATGCGGGTAGTACATGTACAGGCCGACATTGCTGCTGCTGAATTCCGTCAGGATTGCCTTGAGCCGGCCGCTGACGAGGTCGGCGTGGATCATGTAGGCGGACAGCTGGCCGATGCCCATGCCGGCGCGCACGGCCTCGACCTCGGTCTCCACGTCGTTGAAGCTGGCAACGGCGGGCACCTCCTGGTAGACCAGCGCGCCGTCGACCTGCAGCTCCCACGGCACCATGCGCCCGGTCGCGGGGCGGCGGAAGCCAGTGCACTGGTGCCGCAGCAGCTCGTCCAGCGTGGCCGGCTCACCGTGCCGCGCGAGGTAATCGGGCGCGGCGCAGATGACCAGCGGCAGGTCGCACAGCCGGCGCGCCACCAGGTTCTGGCCGGGGCTGGTGCCGGCGCGGAAGCCGATATCGATGCGGGACTCGACCAGGTCGGTGAAGAGGTCGCTCAGCACCACGTCGAAGGTGATGCCCGGATGCAACTCGCGGAATGCGCGCACCAGCGGCACCAGCACGCGGCTGCCGACCGACGGCGGCGCGGTCAGGCGGATCAGGCCGTCGTCGTCGCTCTTGCTGCTGCGCACCTGGTCCAGCGCTTCATCGAGCTGGCGCATGCCCGGCGCGGCCAGTTCGAACAGGCGCGCGCCTTCAGTGGTGAGGCTGAGCTTGCGCGTGGTCCGGTGCAGCAGGCGCACGCCGAGGTCGTCTTCCAGCGTGCGCACCGCTTTGCTGACGGCCTGCGGTGTCACGCCGGCTTCCACTGCGGCGCGTTGGAAACTGCCGGCGCGCACCACGCCGATGAAGAGGGTGAGGACGCGGGCCTTGTCCATGATTGGCAACTGACGGTTGGGGATGTCGCCATCATAGTGCGGATCCGGCAAACCTATGCGCGTGCCTCCCCTTCCCACTATCCGTCGTTAACGCATGCTATTGGTTCCTTGCCGAATTCCGGGGACGACTGTGAGCAGACGGCCGAATTCGGCCAGCGTGAGACATTCGACGGCCACGACCAGTTGGCAGCAATCGTCGGCATATGGGTGCGGCCGACCTTTAGCTCACGCCATCGGCCACTATTGCTGCGTGAGCATCAGGTTCAGGTTCTGAACCGCGGCGCCGGATGCGCCTTTGCCAAGATTGTCGAAAACCGCGGACAGCAGGACGTGCCCGTGTTCCATGTTAGGAAATACGCTTAAGTGCATGTCGTTCGTACCGTTCAGCACTTGCGGATCCAGGTGCTTTAAATCGCGCGATTCGTGCAACGGTAGGACATGCACATGGGCCGTCCCGGCATAGTGGCGGGCGAGGCATTCGTGGAGCGTGGCGCCATCCACGTCGGGGGCCAGCAGCCGCAACGCGAGGGGCACCGTCAGCACGATGCCCTGGCGGAACGCACCATACGCGGGAACGAAGATGGGACGCTGCGCGAGCCC
>NZ_JAGIQB010000069.1:0-21595 GCF_017815025.1 Cupriavidus phytohabitans | reverse complement strand
CCGACGTCGTCGCCGGACACCTGCGCGCGGGCCAGCGCCTCGCGCACGACCAGTGCGCCCAGCTCGGCCGGCGCCACATCCTTCAGGCTGCCGCCAAAGGTCCCGATCGCGGTACGGGCACCGCTCACCACTACGACTTCACGCGTCATGACTTGTCTCCAAGAAGTTTGTTGCACCGCACAGTATAGCCGCGCAGGCGCAGAAACGAACGACCGTACTTTTACCTAATCGCGAGCGGCCGGGCCTCGTCCGGCAGGACTAGCTCAGACCTCGCCCCACAGGTCGTGGCCATCGGCACCCGTGATCGTGACATCGACGAACTCGCCCGCGCGGTAGCGCCGCGAAGCACGCTCCGGCGGCGCGATATAGACCAGGCCGTCGATTTCCGGCGCATCCGCCGACGAACGGCCGATGCCGCCGTCCTGGTTGACCTCGTCGACCAGCACGCGCAGGGTCTGGCCGACCTTGCGCTGCAGGCGGCGCGCGGACACTTCCTCGGCCACTTCCATGAAGCGGGCGCGGCGTTCCTCGCGCACCTCGTCGGGCAATGCGCCCGGCAGGTCGTTGGCCGTGGCCCCTTCCACCGGCGAGTACGCAAAGCAGCCGACGCGGTCCAGCTCAGCCTCGGCGATAAAGTCCAGCAGCGTCTGGAACTCGGCTTCAGTTTCGCCCGGGAAGCCGGCGATAAAGGTGCTGCGGATGGTCAGCTCGGGGCAGATCTCGCGCCAGGCGCGGATGCGGTCCATGGTCTTTTCGGCGTTGGCCGGGCGCTTCATGCGCTTGAGCACATCCGGGTGGGCGTGCTGCAGCGGCACGTCCAGGTACGGCAGTACGTGGCCCTGCGACATCAGCGGAATGATTTCGTCGACGTGCGGGTATGGGTAGACGTAGTGCAGGCGCACCCAGGCGCCATACTGCGCGGCCAGTTCGCCCAGCGCCGCCACCAGCTCGGTCATGCGGGTCTTGAGCGGACGGCCGTTCCAGAAGCCGGTGCGGTACTTGACGTCGACGCCGTAGGCGCTGGTGTCCTGCGAGATCACCAGCAGTTCCTTGACACCTGCCTTGAACAGGTTCTCGGCCTCGAGCATGACTTCCGCCACCGGGCGCGAAACCAGGTCGCCGCGCATCGACGGGATGATGCAGAACGAGCAGCGGTGGTTGCAGCCCTCCGAGATCTTCAGGTAAGCGTAGTGCTTGGGCGTCAGCTTGATGCCGGCGGCGGGCACCAGGTCGGTGAACGGGTCGTGCGGCTTCGGCAGGTGTGTGTGCACGGCCTGCATCACTTCGCCCAGCGCATGCGGGCCGGTCACGGCCAGCACCTTGGGGTGCACCGACGACACGATGTCGTGACCCGCCGCATCCTTCTTGGCGCCGAGGCAGCCGGTCACGATGACCTTGCCGTTCTCGGTCAGCGCCTCGCCGATGGCGTCCAGGCTTTCCTGCACGGCCTCGTCGATAAAGCCGCAGGTATTGACCACCACCAGATCTGCGCCGTCATAGGTGCCGCTGATGGCATAACCCTCGGCGCGGAGCTGGGTGATGATCTGCTCGGAGTCGACCAGGGCCTTGGGACAGCCAAGCGAAACGAAACCCACGCGTGGACTATGGTCTTTCTGGGTCGTTGATTCTGAAGGGTTTTTCACGGTTCGATACGAATATGGGGCGGGCGGAGTCTATCCGGTTATCGCGCGGGAGATCGGGCGCCCGGCGATTGCAGGCCAATCGCGTATTTTACCCTTTCGCCAGGCTTTGCCGGCGCCTGACGCCACACTTGATGGTCTGGTTCAGTCAGGAATCGGAGAGGCGCCGGGGACACTCGGCAGCAGGCGCGCGATGTCGGCAGAGTCGTGCATGCGCCGGATCGCGGCATGCAGCTCGGCGGCCTGCGGCCAGGTCCGCTTCAGGTAACTGAGCCAGAGCTTGACCCGGCCGTGCTCATGGCAGGACGAGATCCGTTCGTGCAGCTTCTTCAGGTACAGCGAAATCTGGCGCAGCACCAGGGGCCATTCGGCGGCGGACGGCATGCACTCCATCTGCCCGCGGATGCGCTGGGCGAGGAAAGGGTCGGAGACCGCGCCGCGCCCGATCATCACATCGTCGCAGCCGGTCACCGCGCGACAGCGTTCCCAGTCGGCGACGGTCCAGACATCGCCGTTGGCAATGACCGGAATATCGATGGCCTCGGCGATCCGCGCGATCCACTCCCAATGCGCCGGCGGCCGGTAACCGTCGTCGCGCGTGCGGGCATGCACCACCAGCGACGCCGCCCCGCCCTCCGCCAGCGCGGTGGCGCAGTCCAGCGCGAGTGCGGTATCGGAAATGCCCAGCCGCATCTTGGCGGTCACGGCAATATGCGCCGGCACCGCGGCGCGCACGGCGGCAACGATGCGGTTCAGCAATTCAGGTTGCCCGAGCAGCATGGCGCCGCCGCCATGCCGGTTGACCACCTTCGCCGGACAGCCGAAGTTCAGGTCGATGCCGTGCGGTGACAAGGTTGCGGCATAAGCGGCATTGCGCGCCAGCCATTCGGGGTCGCTGCCCAGCAGCTGGATCACCATCGGTGTGCCGCTGCGGGTATAGCCGCCGTCCAGGATTTCGGGCGTATCCCGCTCATAGACACGCGCGGGAAGCAGCGAACCCGTCACCCGGACAAACTCCGACACGCAGCCGTCATAGCCGCCCAAACCGGTCAGCACGTCGCGCAAGACATAGTCCGCAAGCCCCTCCATCGGAGCGAGGAAAAGCCGGCTCATATTCAGGAGTGCGCCAGGCGGCGCGCGCCGGCCTGGCGGGCACGCAAACGGCAATGACGGTGGAATCTGGAAGGCATCGGGATTCGCGCTTTGCAGGCGAGTCCGCTAATGAGCCGCCAGTTCAGGAGGGACGCATTTTACCTGCTTTGGGCGTTGCGTCGCGTGCCGCATGGAGAATGGCGGAGATGCATAGCGAGCGGCGGACCGGGCGGCCCGCCACTGACAAGCCTTACTTCT
This sequence comes from Cupriavidus phytohabitans, assembly GCF_017815025.1. Taxonomy (NCBI): domain Bacteria; kingdom Pseudomonadati; phylum Pseudomonadota; class Betaproteobacteria; order Burkholderiales; family Burkholderiaceae; genus Cupriavidus; species Cupriavidus phytohabitans. The sequence goes on along the minus strand of NZ_JAGIQB010000069.1, from coordinate 18,605 downwards.
TGTCCGGCTGGTTGAACGGGAACGTCCCGAACATATTCTTGGCCTGGTTCTGCATCTGTTCCTGCATCTGCACGAACAGGTTCTTGCTCTGCTCGATGTAGTTGCTCATCATCCCCTGCATCATCGGGCCCTGCATGTTCATGAACTGCGACCACATGTCGGGGCTGAAGGCCTCGCCCGAATACAGGCCCTTGGAATTCTCGGCCAGCTTGTTCTGGATATCGATAAAGGCCTGGATGTTCTTTTCCAGGTAGGTGCCCATCATGCCCTGCATGGCATGGCCGTAGAACCGGATGATCTGGGACAGCATGGCACTTGAGAACATCGGCACGCCGCCGGTCTCTTCTTCGAGGATGATCTGCAGCAAGATGCTGCGGGTCAGCTCATCCCCCGACTTGGCGTCCACGACCTTGAACTCTTCGGAATCCATGACCAGCTGCTTGACGTCAGCCAGGGTGATATAGGTGCTGGTCTGGGTGTCGTAGAGCCTGCGGTTCGGATACTTCTTGATCAGTCGCTCTGCGCCTTTTTTGGTCGTGGCCATCGGTGCTCTGTCCTTGTGTCGTCGCTGATTGCGCGCTGCTGCACCGCATGGGGTGCAGTGCGCAAATCGGTACCGCCCGCGCCATCTGTATTGTCGTGTCGGCTGCTGCGGCCTGTTCGCGCATGGCTGCGCGTTGCGGCTTCGCCACCTCGCCCCCGCGAGAGCCACGCTGCACGACTATGGTGCTGGCTGCGCCGCTGCCCTGATTCTATGCCCAACAAAGCACTAAGAAAAGCGACCCAGCTTAAGGAAAACCCGGTAAACCGGCGCCGGAACAGCAAAAAAACCGCCGCGCAGAAACGACTCGCGGGCCATTGCGGCCCGCGAAAGAGACAGCGAAACAGAACCTCCGCCGCCTTGTGCGCCGCGCTGGCTGCACCGCAAAATGCGGCCGCCGGCGCGGTTGCCGACCATGCCGGCAGGTCAGCCCATGTGCAGGCCGCCGTTCAGCGAGAAGTCGGCGCCGGTGGAGAAACCGGACTCATCGGAAGACAGCCAGGCGCAGATCGAAGCGATCTCTTCCGGCTCGCCCAGCCGCTTGACCGGGATCGTGCCGACGATCTTGTCGAGCACATCCTGGCGGATCGCCTTGACCATGTCGGTGGCGATATAGCCCGGCGAAACGGTGTTGACCGTCACGCCCTTGGTCGCCACTTCCTGCGCCAGCGCCATGGTGAAGCCGTGCAGGCCAGCCTTGGCGGTGGAGTAGTTGGTCTGGCCGAACTGGCCTTTCTGGCCGTTCACCGAGGAGATGTTGACGACCCGCCCCCAGCCGCGATCGACCATGCCGTCGATCACCTGCTTGGTAACGTTGAACAGCGAGGTCAGGTTGGTGTCGATCACCGCATCCCAGTCGGCGCGGGTCATCTTGCGGAACACCACGTCGCGCGTGATGCCGGCGTTGTTGATCAGCACATCAACCTCGCCAACTTCGGCCTTGACCTTGTCAAAGGCTGCCTTGGTCGAATCCCAATCGGCGACGTTGCCTTCCGAGGCAACGAAATCGAAGCCGAGCGCCTTCTGCTGCTCGATCCACTTTTCGCGGCGCGGCGAGTTGGGGCCGCAGCCGGCCACCACACGAAAGCCATCCTTGGCCAGCCGCTGGCAGATGGCGGTCCCGATGCCGCCCATGCCGCCGGTCACATACGCAATGCGCTGAGTCATGTCCACTCCTTGATTGGCTCTTCGTTATCGTTGCCGGACCCGCGAGTACCGCCGGCCCGGCCTACTGCTGACTTGTTGCCGCCTGCTTGCGGACCGGTCGCGCTCAGTTGCGCTCCACCGCCAGCGCCACGCCCATGCCGCCGCCGATGCACAGCGAGGCCAGGCCCTTCTTGGCGTCGCGGCGCTTCATCTCGTGCAGCAGCGTCACCAGGATACGGCAGCCCGATGCACCGATCGGGTGACCGATGGCAATGGCGCCACCGTTGACGTTGACCTTGGAGGTATCCCAGCCCATCTGCTGGTGCACTGCCAGCGCCTGCGCGGCAAAGGCCTCGTTGATTTCCATCAGGTCGAGGTCCTGCGGCGTCCAGCCGGCACGCGACAGCGCGCGCTTCGAAGCCGGCACCGGGCCCATGCCCATCACCTTGGGATCGACGCCGGCGTTGGCGAAGCTCTTGATCGTGGCCAGCGGCGTCAGGCCCAGTTCCTTGGCCTTGGCGGCCGACATCACCACCACCGCGGCGGCGCCGTCGTTCAGGCCCGAAGCGTTTGCCGCGGTCACCGAGCCGGCCTTGTCGAAGGCGGGCTTCAGGCCGGACATGTTGTCCAGCGTGGCGCCCTGGCGGACAAACTCGTCGGTCTTGAACGCCACCGGGTCGCCCTTGCGCTGCGGAATCAGCACCGGCACGATTTCCTCGTCGAACTTGCCGGCCTTCTGCGCGGCTTCGGCCTTGTTCTGCGAGCCGACAGCGAATTCATCCTGCGCTTCACGCGTGATGCCGTATTCCTTGGCGACGTTCTCGGCGGTAATGCCCATGTGGTACTGGTTGTACACATCCCACAGGCCGTCGACGATCATGGTGTCGACCAGCTTGGTGTCGCCCATGCGGAAGCCGTCGCGCGAGCCCGGCAGCACGTGCGGCGCGGCGCTCATGTTTTCCTGGCCGCCAGCCACCACGATCTCGGCATCGCCGGCAGCGATGGCATTGGCCGCCAGCATCACGGCCTTCAGGCCCGAGCCGCAAACCTTGTTGATGGTCATCGCCGGCACCATGGCCGGCAGGCCGGCCTTGATCGACGCCTGGCGCGCCGGGTTCTGGCCCGAGCCGGCGGCCAGCACCTGGCCCATGATGACTTCGCTGACTTGCTCCGGCTTGATGCCGGCGCGCTCCAGCGCCGCCTTGATGACCACGGCGCCCAGTTCCGGTGCCGGGATCTTGGCCAGCGATCCGCCAAACTTGCCTACTGCGGTACGGGCCGCGGAAACGATGACAACGTCAGTCATGGTGTAGTCCTTTCGATGGAAATGGAAAGCCTGCGTGGCGGCCGGTGCCGCCCAATGTGGCGGCCCGTCCATCACGCAAGCATCATGCCTTGGCTTTGACGTAACGCCCAGGCGCGGGTTCGATCATGGGATAGCGTGCATTGCCGTACTCGGCGGGTGCGGCGCGCTTGGCGCCGGCATGGCCGGCGAGCCATGCCATCCAGTCCGGCCACCAGCTGCCGTGATGCTCGGTGGCACCGGCCAGCCATTGCTGCGGCGATGCCGGCAGCGCGTCGTTGGTCCAGTGGCTGCGCTTGTTCTTGGCCGGCGGGTTGATCACGCCGGCGATATGCCCGGATGCGCCCAGCACGAAGCGCACCTTGTTCTTCAGCAGCGCGGCCGAGGCATAGGCGGCGGTCCACGGCACGATATGGTCCTCGCGCGAGCCGTAGAGATACGTGGGCGTGTCGATGCTGCCCAGGTCGACCGGCACGTTGGCCACGGTCAGCTTGTTGGGCACCTTCAGTTCGTCCTGCAGGTAGGTGTGGCGCAGGTACCAGCAGTACCACGGGCCCGGCAGGTTGGTCGCATCGCCGTTCCAGAACAGCAGGTCGAACGGCACCGGCGTGTTGCCCTTCAGGTAGTTGTCGACGACATAGTTCCACACCAGGTCGTTCGGGCGCAGGAACGAGAACGTGTTGGCCAGCTCGATCCCGCGCAGCAGCGAGCATGGCGCGCCGGCAGCACCACCCAGCGTGGCTTCGCGCAGCTGCACATGGGCTTCGTCGACGAACACGTCGAGGATGCCGGTATCGGAAAAATCGAGCAGCGTGGTCAGCAGCGTCAGGCTCGAGGCCGGATGTTCGCCGCGCCCGGCCAGCACCGCCAGCGCGGTCGAGACGATAGTGCCGCCTACGCAGAAGCCCAGCACGTTGATCTGGTCCTGGCCGCTGATATCGCGCGCCACCTCGATGGCACGGATGGCGCCGTGCTCGATGTAATCGTCCCAGGTCGCGGCGGCGAGGCTGGCATCCGGATTACGCCACGACACCAGGAACACGGTATGGCCCTGCTCCACCGCATGCCGCACCAGCGAGCTTTCCGGCTGCAGGTCGAGGATGTAGTACTTGTTGATGCACGGCGGCACCAGCAGCAGCGGCCGCGCATGGACCTTGGCGGTCAGCGGCTTGTATTGCAGCAGCTGGAAGTATTCGTTTTCATAAACCACCGCGCCTTCGGTCACGGCGACGTTGCGGCCGACCTCGAACGCGGTCTCGTCGGTCTGCGAGATCTTGCCGCGCGTCAGGTCTTCGAGCATGTTGCGCACGCCGGCACGCAGCGATTCGCCACCCGACTCGATCAGCAGCCGCTGCGCTTCGGGGTTGGTGACCAGGAAATTGGCCGGCGACATCGCATCGACCCATTGCGAGATCGCAAAGCGGATGCGCTGGCGCGTCTTGGCGTCGGCCTCGACGGCGTCCGCCAGTTCGGTCATGGCGCGTGCGTTGAGCAGGTAGAACGCGGCGGCAAAGCGGTAAGGGATGTTGTTGCGCCACGCCTCGCCGGCGAAGCGCCGGTCGTGCAGCGGCCCTGCGGCGTCGGGATTGCCCTCGGCCATGGCCTGCCACAAGGCCACGAAGTCGTTCATGTAGCGCTTCTGGATATCGCCCAGTTGCGCCGGAGCGATCTTCACGCCTGCCAGCGCGTCCAGGCCCGGAATGCCTGTGCCGGCCGCATGGCCGTTTCCTTCTGTGCCCTGCCACTGGCGGGACCATTCCAGCCATGTAGCTGGATCGAATGGCCCCGGCGTGAACTTGAACGGTTGGGACTTGCCTTCCTGGGTGGAAGCTGCCGCACCTTTGCCGGTCGCCATGATGTGAATTGTCTCTCTGCCGTCACTATACGAACCGGCTCCGGGCATTGCCCTGGCCGGCACTCTTGCATTGGGAGATGCTATCCGGATGGACCCGGCGCGCGCCTCACCCGAACTGGGCAGGCTAGCCAGACAATTTCGCCGGAACCCCATCGCCGCGCTTGCGCGGCGGATTCCGTCCATCCCGATAGCAACTCCCTTTTTTACCGGCTACCGCGGCGCTCTGGCTGGCAACGCCATGCGGTATGCTTGCCGGCAAAAATCCTTGGAATCGTCAGCGATCCCGAGACATTTGAGCCCATTGTTGCCTTGCAACGCACGCGCTGTCAATGCAGAAATCCGTCCCGGCGAGGCGCGCTTCCCGACCTACCGGACGGTATGCCGCGCCTTCCTCCGCCGAGGCTCCGCAGGATAGAAGATAAGGATGAAGATTTTATGTACATCGTGGCGATTGGCTGGCTCTACGTCGCGCTGATGATGGCGATCACCGAGCACACGGTGGTGGCGGGCGTCGCCACGTTCGTGTTCTATGGCCTGGCGCCGGTGGCGCTGGTGCTTTACATCATGGGCACGCCCGCGCGGCGGCGGCGCAAAGCGCAAGCCGAGCGTGCCGCACAGGCCGGCGCCGACGCGCCGCCGGTGGCGGAAACACCGCCGGAGAGAAAAGACTGACGCTTCAGTCGGCCAGCCAGACCAGGCTGGCCATGCGGCCGGTCACGCCGTCGCGGCGGTAGGAATAGAAGCGCGCTGCGTCGGTGACGGTGCAGGCATCGCCGCCATACACATCAGCGCAGCCGGCGCGTGCCAGCCGCGTGCGCGCGAGCGCATAGATGTCGGCCAGGTACTTGCCCGGGGCACCGCCACGGAAAGCGTCGGCAACAGCGGCCTGCTCGCCGGCATGCGCCTGCGCCAGGAAGGCGTCGCGCACTTCGGCACCGACCTCGAATGCATCCGGACCGATGGCCGGGCCGAGCCAGGCCATCCAGCGCCCGCCGTGGCCACCTGAAGCGGCCTGCATGCGGGCCAGCGTGGCTTCGATGACGCCGCTGCAAAGCCCCCGCCAGCCGGCGTGCGCGGCGCCCACCACGGTACCTTGCGCATCGCACAGCAGGACCGGCAGGCAGTCCGCCGTCATCACGGCGCAGACATGGCCCGGCGCGACCGCGACGCTGGCATCGGCCTGCGGGGCACGACCCTTTTCACCGACCACGTGGTCGGCCGTGACCACGGCGCAGCCATGCACCTGGTCGAGCCAGCGCGGCATCGACGGCAGCTGCGCGGCCAGGCGCTGGCGATTGCGCGCGACGTCCGACGGGTCGTCGCCCACATGCGTGCCCAGGTTGAGGCCGCCCGGCACGCCGCCGGCCAGCCCGTACGGCCCCTGGCTGACGCCGCCATGGCGCGTGGTCGAGAGCGCGCGCACGCGCACTGGCGCAGGCCAGTCGGGCACCAGCCACCGGGACTCAGGCGTCGCGCTCATCGTCGTCTTCATCTTCGTCACCCTCGCCGGCATATTCCCAGTGGGCTTCACCACCCTCCCACACTTCGTCCCAGGCCTCTTCTTCGTCCTCATCCTGCGCGCTTTCGAAGTCGAGCGCATCGACCAGCGCCTGCAGGTCCGCTGGCGGCTGCGCGGTCCACGACATATGGCGGCCGGTCGCCGGATGCACCAGCCCGAGCCTGTACGCATGCAGCGCCTGGCGCTCGAATGGCACCGGCAGCGGCACACGGATCGCCGGACGCTGGCCGCGCTGCGTCGCGCGGAAGTAGACCGGATCGCCCACCAGCGGATGGCCGATCGATTCGAAGTGCACGCGGATCTGGTGCGTGCGCCCGGTCTCGAGCTTGCACATCACCATCGAGACAAAGCTGCGGCCCAGCGGCACCGTCGCCAGCGTGCGGAAATGCGTGCGCGAGGGCTTGCCGCTGGCCGTATGCACCACCGCCATGCGGGTGCGTTCGCGCGGGTCACGGCCGATAGGCGCATCGATGGTGCCCTCGTCGTACGTGCGGCCCCACACCAGAGCAATGTACGTGCGCTTGACCGTGCGCGCCTGCAACTGGCGCACCAGGTCAGTCTGCGCGGTCAGCGTGCGCGCCACCACCATCAGGCCGGAGGTTTCCTTGTCGAGCCGGTGCACGATGCCCGCGCGCGGCAGCCCAGCGGCGGCCGGGTTGCGATGCAGCAGCCCGTTGAGCACGGTGCCGCTCCAGTTGCCGGCGGCCGGATGCACCACCAGCCCCGCGGGCTTGTTGATCACCAGCAGCGTATCGTCTTCATAGACCACGTCCAGCGGCACGTCTTCCGGCGCAAAGGCGGAAGACTCCGGCGCGGCCTGCGGCCGCACCTCGATGCGGTTGCCCATCTGCACCGCATCGCGCGGGCGGCGCACCTGGCCGTCGACGCGCACCGCGCCGCTTTCGATCCACTGCTGCAGGCGGCTGCGCGAGAATTCGCTGAAGTGACGCGCGAGCAATTTGTCGAGGCGTTCGCCATGCGCGGCACTGTCCACCTCGAGCGACAGCGTCACCCCCGCCTCGGCGCCTGGCGCGGCATTGGCCGGCGCGGCGTCGGCAAGGTCTTCGAATTCCTCGGAATCGGCCACGGCCGCGGCCGCGCGTACCTGTTCGGGTGGCAGTCCTCCCACACCTGCGCCCGGTCGGGCTTGAGGTTGGGGGCTTGGGCTATAATGCTTGACGCTATTTTTCTTCATCCGGGATACGATTGCCCATGCAATTGCAGAGCATGAAACGCGCGCCGTGGCGCGCGAAAATTGGAGCGGTTCTGCTCGCAGGCGGCTGCGTCATGCTGTCGGCATGCGGCCTGCTGGCGGACCAGCCCGACGAGACTGCCGGCTGGTCGGCCAACAAATTATATTCGGAAGCCAAGGATGCACTGGATGGCGGCGACTACACCCGCGCCGTCAAGCTGTATGAAAAGCTCGAAGGCCGCTATCCATTCGGCCGCTATGCGCAGCAGGCGCAGATCGACACCGCCTACGCCAACTACAAGGACGGCGAGACGGCCGCCGCGCTGGCCGCGGTCGACCGCTTTATCCAGCTGCACCCGAACCACCCCAACATCGATTACGCCTACTACCTCAAGGGGCTGATCAACTTCAACGACAACCTGGGCTGGCTGGGCCGCTTCTCCGGCCAGGACCTGAGCGAGCGCGACCCCAAGGCCGCACGCGCCGCCTACGACGCATTCAATACGCTGGTCACCAAGTACCCGGACAGCAAGTACACCCCCGACGCCGCGCTGCGCATGCAGTACATCGTCAACTCGCTGGCCCAGCACGAGGTGCATGCCGCGCGCTACTACTACAAGCGCGGCGCCTACCTGGCCGCGGTGAACCGCGCGCAGCAGGCGCTGAAAGACTATGACGGCGCGCCGGCCAACGAGGAAGCGCTGTACATCATGATCCGTTCGTACGATGCGATGGGCATGAAGGACCTGCGCGACGATACCGCCCGCGTGATGGAGAAGAACTTCCCGGAAAGCGACTTCATCAAGTACGGCGAACGCCGCAAGGACAAGTCCTGGTGGGAAGTGTTCTGAAGCTTGCCAACGCCCACCGGTGGCGATAGAAAAACGGGACGTGTCGCTTGACCGTCCCGTTTTTGTTTTCCTGCGCCGCCCGTCAGTCCTCGGCGTCTGCTTCCCCGGCAGCAGGCGCTGCCTTGCCCTCGCCGCGCAGCGATTCCAGGAAGCGCACCACCGTGGCTGCCTCGCGCGTACGGGTAAACGGCGGCAGGCTCTGCCAGATCTGGCGGCCGTAGGGTTTTTCCACCAGCCGGGTGTCGAAGATGGCCAGCACGCCGCGGTCGGACTCCGAGCGGATCAATCGCCCCGCGCCCTGCTTCAGCGTGATCACCGCATGCGGCAGCTGGTGCACGGCAAACGGGCTCAGTCCCTTCTTCTGCAGCACTTCCATGCGCGCGGCCAATACCGGGTCGTCCGGCGGCGCGAACGGCAGCTTGTCGATGATCACCAGCGACAGCGCCTCGCCGCGCACGTCCACCCCTTCCCAGAAGCTCTGGCTGCCTACCAGCACGGCGTTGCCCAGCTCGCGGAAGCGGTCGAGCAGCTCAGTACGGCTGGCCTGGCCCTGCACCAGCAGCGGCAGGTTCAGGCCGCGCTCGGCAAAAGCATCGTAGAGCAGGTCGGATGCGCGTTGCACCGCACGCAGCGTGGTGCACAGCAGGAAGGTTCGTCCGCCTGCCGCTTCGATCAGCGGCAGGGCGGCCTGCACCACGGCATCGGTGAACTGCGGCGACTGCGGCGCCGGCATGTCGCGTGGCACGTACAGCAGCCCCTGCTTGGCGTAGTCGAACGGGCTCGGCAGGGTCAGCGAACGGTCCTTGTCCAGCCCAAGCTGGGCCGCATAGTGCGTAAAGTTGCCCTTGACCGACAGCGTGGCCGAGGTAAAGACCCACGCACGCGGCTGGCCGCCGCGCTGGCGCGAAAAAATCGGCGCGATCGACAGCGGCGTGCGGTGCAGTTGCACGGTATGGGAAAACACTTCGACCCAGCGTACCGTTTCCGCGGGCGGAGGCGCCTGGGCTGCCGCGCCGCCCTCACCGCCTTCATCCCCCTCGCCTGCCGGTGCGGCGGCCACGGGCGCGGCAACGGCGTCGCTGCGCCATGCCGCCAGCCGCTCGGCCAGCTCCAGCGCGCGCCGATGGCACTGCTGCAGCGATTCGGCGCGCTCCGCCTGGCTTTCCAGCATCTCGACGAAGGCGGACAGCGCTTCGTCCAGCGCATCGAGCGTTTCGTTGAAGGGCTCGGCAATGCGGCGGTCGGCCTCGATCTGGCCCAGCGCCAGCCGCGCGTTGTCCTTGCCGAACGCCAGCCGCAAGTCACGCGCGGCGCGCTCCAGCGGCGCGCCCAGCGCAACCCAGTCGACCGCGTCGCGCGCATGCGACAGGCCTTCGGCCACGGTGTCGCGGGCCAGCTCGAGCAGCTGGCTGGTCGACAGCGTCTCCCCGAAAAACAGCGTCGCGGTCTCGGGCAGCTGGTGCGCTTCGTCGAAGATCACGGTGTTGGCGGCGGGCAGCAACTCGGCCATGCCGGTATCGCGCAGCACCACATCGGCGAAGAACAGGTGATGGTTGACCACCACCACGTCGGCCTGCTGCGCTTCCTTGCGCGCGCGCATCACGAAGCAGTCCTTGTAGTACGGGCACTCCGAGCCCAGGCAATTGTCGCGCGTCGACGTCACCATCTGCCACACCGGCGCGTTCTCAGGCACGGCGGCCAGCTCGGCCTTGTCGCCGGTCTTGGTTTCCTTGACGAAGCGGCCGATGTCGCGCAGCCACGCGGCATCCTGGCGCGATGCCAGCCGCCCGGCCGCCTGCGCACGTTCCAGGTGATAGTGGCAGACGTAGTTGGCGCGGCCCTTGAGCAGGGCCACCGAGACCGGCACGTTCAGCGCATGGCGCACCGTGGGGATATCGCGCAGGAACAGCTGGTCCTGCAGGTTCTTGGTGCCGGTGGACAGGATGACCTTGCCGCCCCACAGCATGGCCGGCACCAGGTAGGCGTAGGTCTTGCCGGTGCCGGTGCCGGCCTCGACGATCACCGTGTCGTTGGATGCGATCGCCTCGGCGACGGCATCGGCCATCTTGTGCTGCGAAGCGCGCGGCCGGTAGCCCGGGATGGCCTGCGCCAGCGTGCCGGTATCGGCAAAGATGGTGCCAAGCTCGGCGCTGCGGCTGGCTGCGGCGTCGACGGCGCTCGCGGCGACGTCATGCCGGTCCGTTGCGTCTTCCGCGCCGGCGGCGGCGTCTTGCTCGGGGGAATCGGAAAGGTCGGACAAAAGGTCGGACAAGGTGGGGAAGAATTTGTGTAAGCCGCCGGTCGGTGCGCCGGCGGCAATTGGTGCGGCTGCGCGAATGCTCAGGCCGGCACGTCGGGTTCGAGCTGCAGCTGCAGCAGCGTGATGGCGTCCTTCAGCTTGAGGCGGCGCTTCTTCAGGCGGCGCAGCTGCAGCTCGTCATGGACGGCGTCACTCGCAAGCCGGTCGATCAGGAAGTCCAGGTCGCGGTGCTCGATCTGCAACTCCATGATGCGCCGCTCCAGGGTATTCAGGTTGCTGTCCATGTGCGCCTCCGCTGTACGGTCACGGTGCGATCGGCTCAGAAGCCGAACGGGCGCGGCGCCGACGCCTGGCCCTGCTGCTCCTTGGCCTTGGCGCGCCGCTCTTCCAGTTCTTTCTGGCGCTGATCGAGGTCGCGCTGCTTGGCCTCGTACGCCTTCACGTTTTCCTCGCGCTGGCGAGCCTGCTCGGCGCCCTTCTGCTGCGCCTCTTTCATCCTGGCGTCAAAGTCGGACTGCTTCTGCTGGTACGCCTGCGCATTGGCGGCACGTTGCGGCGCTTCACCCTTGCGTTGCGCATCGCGCAGCTGCTGTTCCTGTTGTTTCTTCTCGAACGCGGTACGGCTGGATTGCTCGCTGGCGGCGCGCTGCGGCTGGCTGGCCTCGAACTCGGCACGGCGCAGCGCCTGCTCGCGGTCGCGCTCGGCGGCACGGTGCGCGCGTTCGGCCTCGCCGACCTCCAGTTCGCGCTTGCGCAGCACCTGCAGCTCCTGGCGCTGGACTTCCTTGGCCTTGTCGATGCAGCTGTTGACGAAGAACTTGCTGTAGCACTCGTGCTCGGCCGCGGAGAAACGGTAGTTGGTCCAGGCGCGAGAATCGCCGATGGCCTTGCGTTCGGCACCGAAGTCGCGTGCCGCCCCGACGGTCGGCGCAGAAGCTTGCGCCAGCGCCGGCCGCACCGGCATCAGCGCGGCGCCGGCGGCGAGCGCCAGCACGGCCAGGCTGGCAGCCTGGAAAAGGACGGATTTCGACACGTTGGCGACAGTTGGCATGGCCGGCGAGGATGCGGGCGAAGTGGCCTGGGCGGCGGCCTGACGGGACTTGACGATCATGACGGGATTCTAGCATCCGGGCCGCCTGGCGGCCTGCCCCGCACATGCCGGTAACGCCCCTTGCGCGGCGCCGGCGGCAAGCGTGGCCGAACTGCGGCGCGCTTGTGGCAAAATGCCCCGCTTTCGACCGACTGCGTTTTCAGATGTCCAACCTGCCCGCTTCCGTCTCGCAAAAAATCGTGTCGCTCATCGCGGCTGAACTGTCCGTGCAGCCGCGCCAGGTCGCGGCCGCCGTGGACCTGCTCGACGAGGGCGCCACCGTCCCGTTCATCGCCCGCTACCGCAAGGAAGTGACCGGCAACCTGGACGACACGCAGCTGCGCAACCTGGAAGAGCGCCTGCTCTACCTGCGCGACATGGAAGACCGCCGCGCGGCCATCCTGGCGTCGATCCAGGAGCAAGGCAAGCTCACGCCCGAACTGCAGGCCGCCATCGAGGCCGCCGAAACCAAGCAGACGCTGGAAGACCTCTACCTCCCCTACAAGCCCAAGCGCCGCACCCGCGCCCAGATCGCGCGCGAATGCGGACTGGAGCCGCTGGCGCTGGCCCTGCTGGCCGATCCCACGCTGGACCCGCAGGCCGAGGCCGCCAGGTACGTCAACGGCAACCCGACCGCCGACGGCGGCGTGCCCGATGTAAAGGCCGCGCTGGACGGCGCGCGCGACATCCTGTCCGAACAGTTCGGCGAGACCGCCGAGTTGCTGGGCAAGCTGCGCGAACACCTGTGGAACAACGGCGTGGTCGCATCGACCGTGATGGAAGGCAAGGAAACCGCCGAGGAAGAGAAGTTCCGCGACTACTACAACTACAGCGAAACCATCCGCACGGTGCCGTCGCACCGCGCGCTGGCGCTGTTCCGCGGCCGCAACGCGGGCGTGCTGATGGTCAAGCTGGGCCTGGGCGAAGAACAGGACGCGCTGGTGCCGCACCCGTGCGAAGGCATGATCGCGCGCCATGTCGGCATCCAGCAGCTGGGCCGCCCGGCCGACAAATGGCTGGGCGACGTGTGCCGCTGGTGCTGGCGCGTGAAGGTGCAGCCGCACCTGGAAACCGAGTTGCTGACGCAGCTGCGCGAAACCGCCGAAAGCGAAGCCATCAAGGTATTCGGCCGCAACCTGCATGAACTGCTGCTGGCCGCGCCGGCCGGCCCCAAGGCCGTGATGGGCGTCGACCCTGGCATCCGCACCGGCTGCAAGATCGCGGTGGTCGACAGCACCGGCAAGCTGCTCGACACGGCAACCATCTACCCGCACGAGCCGCGCCGCGACTGGAACGGTTCGCTCGCCACGCTGGCGCGCCTGGCCAGGCAGCACAACGTCGCGCTGGTCTCGATCGGCAACGGCACCGCCAGCCGCGAGACCGACAAGCTGGTGCAGGACCTGATGAAGCAGATGCCCGAACTGAAGCTGACCAAGATCGTGGTCAGCGAGGCCGGCGCATCGGTCTACTCGGCGTCGGAGCTGGCCGCCAAGGAATTCCCGGACCTAGACGTGTCGCTGCGCGGCGCGGTGTCGATTGCACGCCGCCTGCAGGACCCGCTGGCAGAACTGGTCAAGATCGATCCCAAGTCGATCGGCGTGGGCCAGTACCAGCACGACGTCAACCAGCGCGAACTGGCGCGTACCCTCGATGCCGTGGTGGAAGACTGCGTGAACGCCGTGGGCGTGGACGTCAACACCGCCTCGGCGCCGCTGCTGGCGCGCGTGTCGGGCCTGAACACGGTGCTGGCGCGCAATATCGTCGAGTACCGCGATGCCAATGGCGCCTTTGCCAACCGCCATGCGCTGAAGAAGGTGCCGCGCCTGGGCGACAAGACCTTCGAGCAGGCGGCCGGCTTCCTGCGCATCAACGATGGCGACAACCCGCTGGACCGCTCGTCGGTGCACCCGGAAGCCTATCCCGTGGTGCAGCGAATCCTCGATGCCATCAAGAAGGGCCTGCGCGACGTGATGGGCAACCGCGAAGCCCTGCGCGGCCTGTCGCCGGAAAAGTTCACCGACGAGTCGTTCGGCCTGCCGACCGTGCGCGACATCCTGTCAGAGCTGGAAAAACCCGGCCGCGACCCGCGCCCCGAGTTCAAGACCGCGACCTTCCAGGAAGGCGTGGAGGACGTGAAGGACCTGCAGCCCGGCATGGTGCTGGAAGGCGTGGTCACCAACGTGGCGGCGTTTGGCGCGTTCGTCGATATCGGCGTGCATCAGGACGGCCTGGTTCACATCTCGGCGCTGTCGAACAAGTTCGTCAAGGACGCGCACGAAGTGGTCAAGGCCGGCCAGATCGTCAAGGTCAAGGTGATGGAGGTCGACGTCAAGCGTAATCGCATCGGGCTGTCGATGCGGCTGGATGACGAGCCGGGGCAGGCGGCGCCGCGCAGCGGCGGCGGCGACCGAGGCGGCCAGCGCAACGGCGGCAAGGGCTTCGGCGGCGGCCGCCGCGAGGCGGAACCGGCGGGCGCGATGGCAGCGGCGTTTGCCAAGCTCAAGCGCTGAACGCTCCACGCACAACCCACGACGCCCCGCACGAAGCAGTGCGGGGCGTTTTTTATTGCGCGCCGCCGCGGGCGATCGTCACGACCAGCCCCGTCGCGCCGTCGGCCCGGTTGGCAAAGGCAAGGTCCAGCCCATGCAGCCGCGCCACGCGCAGCGCGATGGAAACGCCCAGGCCATGCCCGTGCTCCCGTTGCGCCCCGCCCCCGCGGAAAAACCGGTCGCCCAGCCTCGCCAGCACGGCAGGCGCAATACCCGGCCCCTGGTCGCGCACGGTAATGCGATCCGGCTGGAAATCCACCGTGACCAGCGCCCCCGGCGGGCTGTAGCGGATGGCATTGTCGAGCAGGTTGCGCAGCAGCAAGGACAGCAGGTTGGCATCGCCCGCGACCGGCAGCGGTTCCCCGCCCTGCTCCGGCCATTCGAGTTCGACGTCGACCTGCTTCTGCTGCGCCAGCGCCAGGCAGTCCGACAGCGCCTGCTGCGCCACCGGCAGCCACCTGACCGGCTGGCGCGACGGCAGCGCCGAGGCATCCTCCAGCCGGCTCAGCGTCAGAAGCTGCGATACCAGCCGGCTGATGCGGTCGATGCCGGCGGCGACGTTGGCGCGGGCCTGCTTGCGCTCTGCGGCGTCCGGCGAGCGCTCGGCAAGCTCCCATTGCGCCTTCAGCGCGGCCAGCGGCGTGCGCATCTCATGCGCGGCGTCGGCAGTCAGGCGGCGCTCGTGCTCGATCGAGTCCGAGACGCGCGCCAATAGCCGGTTCATCGCATGGACCAGCGGCACCAGTTCGCCAGGCACCGCCGCCAGGCTGAGCGGCTGGCGATCGTCGGGCGCGCGCCGTTCGATGTCGGCCGACAACGCCCGCACCGGCGCCATCGCGCGGCGCGTGAACCAGATCAGCAGCCCGATCAGCAGTGGCAGCCCCGCGGCCCATGGCAGCACCTGTGCGGCGATATACGACAGGATCAGCTCGTTGCGCTCGGCCAGTTGCTGGCCGACGCAGACACGCCAGCCGGTATCGGGATCGTCGAGGTAATAGAGCCGCCAGCGCTGGTGGTCGAGCACGGTATCGGTAAAGCCCTTCACGCCCGGCGCGCGCGGCAGCAGGTTCCCCTCCGGATCGATATGCAAGGGCTGGCCGTCTGGCAGCCAAGCGGCGATGGCGAGATCGCCCAGGCCGGCATCGCCCTGGTCGCCTTCCACCAGCTGCGGCAGCCGGGTGCGGGACGGCCCGGCGGCAAGGTCGACCATCGGCACCACCGAATGCATCTGCAGCGCCATGCGCACCATGTCGGTGTCATACAGCTCGTTGATCTCATGCCGGGCGCGCACGTAGGTCAGGCCAATGGTCAGCAGCCACACCACCGGCGTAGCGATCAGCACGGCAAGGATAAGCCGGCGCTGCAGCGTCATTGGCAGTCCTCGGCGGCGCCCAGCGTGTAGCCCGCGCCGCGGAAGGTGCGCACGATCCTGGGATGGATCTTGCGGCGCAGGTGGTGGATGTGGACTTCAAGGGCATTGCTTTCCACGCCGCCCTGCCAGTCATAGAGCTTGTCGCGCAG
Organism: Cupriavidus phytohabitans; assembly: GCF_017815025.1. Taxonomy (NCBI): domain Bacteria; kingdom Pseudomonadati; phylum Pseudomonadota; class Betaproteobacteria; order Burkholderiales; family Burkholderiaceae; genus Cupriavidus; species Cupriavidus phytohabitans. The sequence continues at coordinate 2,778 of NZ_JAGIQB010000069.1, read as the reverse complement.
GAAGTCGCGCGTCAGCAGGCGGTTGGGGTGTGCCAGCAGCAATTCGAGCAACATGGCTTCGCGGCTGGTCAGCTCCACCGGCGTGCCGGCCCAGAATGCCTGCCTGCCGGCCGGATGGAATTCCAGCGCGCCGTGCTTCCACACCGGCGACGACAGCCCCACGGCCCGGCGTGTCACGGCGCGCAGCCGCGCGGCCAGTTCGTCGAGCGCGATCGGCTTGACCAGGTAGTCGTCGGCGCCGGCGTCGAGCCCGTCGATACGGCTTTCGATCGCATCGCGCGCGGTCAGCACGATCACGGGGGTGCGGCAGCCGCGCGCGCGCCAGCGTGCCAGCAGCGCCATGCCGTCTTCGCCGGGCAGGCCAAGGTCCAGGACGACGGCGTCATAGCCGGCCATCTCGAGCGCATGGTCGGCTTCGGTGGCGGTGCTGAACCAGTCGACCGCATAGTCCAGCAGCTGCAGCCCACGCCGCAGGCCGTCGCCGAGCATGGGGTCGTCTTCAACGATAAGGATTCTCATGTTGCGGATGTTATGTGCGCCTTATACGCGCGTTATGCGGCTGTTATGCGGACGGGTGTTATGCGGCCGTCATGCCGCGCAGGACATCGATTGTGCGCCCGCAGGCTTAATGTGCCATTAAGGTTGGCGGCTTATCCTCGCGCTCGCATTGCCAGGCCTTGTCCTGTTCAACGCCGCGCCTGGCGCCGGCGCCGACAAGGCCGTCAACACTTCTGCACGCGTCGCCTTGCCGTCACACCTGACCTCCAGCCCTGCCACCCCCACCGTGCTGCCGCACGCGGAGCGCCGCTCCGCCGGGCCCGGGATTGCCGTGCGCGCGGCGGGCATCCCCGCCATTGCGCTCGCGCTCGCCGTGCTGGCGTTCGCGTTGCTGTGGTTCGGCACGCTGGGCGCGCGCCACTTGCTGGGACCGGACGAAGGCCGCTACGCCGAGATCGCGCGCGAGATGCTGTCCACCGGTGACTGGGTCACGATCCGCTATGACGGGCTCAAGTACTTCGAGAAGCCGCCCTTCCACATGTGGATGACGGCGCTTTCGTACGCGCTGTTCGGCATGGGCGAATGGCAGGCGCGGCTGTGCGTGGCGCTTGCTGGACTGGCCGGCGTGGCGGCGTCGATGACGGCGGCGGCGCGCTGGTTCGGCGCGCGCGCAGGATGGCTGGCGGGACTGGTGCTGGCGTCTGCCCCGATGTGGAATGCCGCGGCACACTTCAATACCCTCGACATGACGCTCTCCGGCGTCATGGCCTGCGTGCTGGCGAGCCTGTTGCTGGCGCAGCATCCCGCCACTACGCCATCGGCGCAACGCAACTGGATGCTGGCGTGCTGGGTGGCGATGGGAATTGCGCTGCTGACCAAGGGGCTGGTCGGGCTGGTGCTGCCGGGGCTGGTGCTGGTGGCGTACACCTGCGTCACGCGCGACCTGGCGCTGTTGCGGCGCCTGCATGCGCCCGCGGGCATCGCGCTGATGTTGACGGTGGCGCTGCCCTGGTACTGGCTGGTGGCACGGCGCAATCCCGAGTTCCTGCGCTTCTTCTTCGTCCACGAGCACTGGCAGCGCTACACCTCGACCATGCATGCGCGCCAGGGCCCGCTGTGGTATTTCGTCCCGCTGGCCCTGGGCGGCTTCCTGCCGTGGCTTGGGCTGCTGCCCGCGATGGTCCGGATCGCCAGGCATGGCGCCGGGTCCACCGGGACTACCGGGACTACCGGGACTACCGGGACTACCGGGACTACCGGCCCGGCACCGTTCCAGCCCGCGCTGATGTGCGCCCTGTGGGCATTGTCGATCTTTGCCTTTTTCAGCCTGTCGGGCTCCAAGCTGCCCGGCTACATCCTGCCAGTGTTCCCGGCGCTGGCGATCCTCGCCGGTGCCGCGCTGGCGCAAACCAGCGTGCCGGTGTGGCGCACGCAGCTTCGGGCGATGCTGGCGATCGGCGCGCTCGGCCTGCTGGCAAGTCCTGTGGTGGCGACGCTCGATTCCAACAACACACCGAACGTGCTCTATCACGCCTACGCGGTGTGGGTAGCGATGGCGTTTGTGGTCGTCTGCGCCTGCACGGTCGCCGCGCTATGGCTGTTGCGCCGGCATGGCCGCATGGCAAGCATCACGGCTTATGCGCTGGGCATGCTGCTGGCATTCACCGTTGCCCTGCTCGGCCATGAGGCCATCGGCCGCCCGGCATCGGGCAGCGACCTGGCTGCGCCGATCGAGCGCGTGCTGCGGCCCGGCATGCCGCTCTATGGCGTCGGCATGCTCGACCATACGCTGCCCTTCTACCTGCGACATCCGCTCACCATGGTGGCGCAGCCCGATGAACTGGCCTTCGGCACGGAGCAGGAGCCGCAGAAGTGGTTGCCGACCATCGACGCCTTTGTCGATGCTTGGCAGCACGGCCCGCCTGCCGTGGCGCTGCTGTCGCCGCGGACGTTTGCCGAATTGAGCGCGCGCGTACCGATGCACGTGATCGCGCGCGACTGGCGGCGCGTTGCCGTGGCCAACTTCCCCGTCGCCGGCGTGCGCTAGCGTGCTACCGGTGTTTCGTGCCGCGCTCGCGCGGCACGCCTTCTTTTCCATGCGATCGACAAAGCAATGCAAGGCAAGAAAGTACTGATTCTCGGCGTCAATGGCTTCATCGGCCATCACCTGACGCGCCGCATCCTGGAAACCACGCCGTGGGAAGTCTACGGCATGGACATGAACACGGACCGCCTCGGCGACCTCGTCGACCACCCGCGCATGCACTTCTTCGAAGGTGA